>JAAZBY010000301.1 GCA_012513595.1 Chloroflexota bacterium | reverse complement strand
GACCTGCCCGCCCTCGACGGTGTTCGCCGCCTACAACCATCACGCCGGCCCCAAGGAGATCCGCGTCTGGCCCTACAACCTGCACGAGGGGGGCGGCGCCTTCCAGGTGCGGGAAAAGATCCGCTTCCTGCAGTCTATCTGGCCGGTCTAGCGCCCGTATTCCGGCGCCCGGCCCCGCACGGCCAGGGCGCCGGGCGCCTCCCGCCATCCCCGGGAGGGACGCCGTTCCTGCACAAGGAGCCCAGCGATGAGAGGCACTCCGCAGCGTCAGGGGGCTACCAGCACGCTCCTGTTTGGGGTTCTGTTCCTGATCCTCGGCATCGCCAACCTGGCCGGCGGCCAGCTCTGGCGCGGCCTCGGGTTCACCGCCATCGGCCTGGCGGCCCTGCTGGGCAGCCCCCAGGCGCACGCCCTGCTCGGCGTCGACTATGCCCGGCGCCGGAACCCCCTGCGCATCGCTGCCCTGGCGCTGGTGGCCGTCTCGCTCGGCTCCTTCCTCGCCATGGTGATACAGACCCTATCCTGACGGCGCCGCGCGCCAGAAAGTGAAATGCCATGCAGACCATCGGTTGGGGGATCATCGGCTGCGGCAACGTCACCGAGGTCAAGAGCGGCCCGGCCTTCCAGAAGGTGCCGAACTCGCGCCTAGTGGCCGTCTCCCGGCGTAACGGCGCCCTGGCCGCCGACTATGCCCGGCGCCACGGCGTCCCGCGCTGGTACGACGACGCCGACGCCCTCCTCGCCGACCCCGACGTCGACGCGGTCTATATCGCCACGCCCCCCTCGACCCATGCCGAGTACACCGTGCGCGCCGCGGCGGCGGGCAAGCCCGTCTATGTGGAAAAGCCGATGGCCCGCACCCACGCCGAGTGCCAGGAGATGATCGCCGCCTGCCGGCAGGCCGGCGTGCCCCTCTACGTGGCCTACTACCGGCGGCGCCTACCACGCTTCCTGAAGGTCGAGGAGCTCCTCCTGGCCGGGGCCATCGGCGCGCCCCGCGCGGTGACGGTGCGCCTCCACTACCGCCCCAACGTTGGGCTGGCCAGCCCCGGCGGCCTGCCCTGGCGGGTCGACCCCGAGGTCGCCGGCGGCGGGCTCTTTCTCGACGTCGGCTCGCACACCCTCGACCTGTTGGATTACCTGCTCGGCCCCGTCACCCTGGCCAGCGGGCAGGCGGCCAACCTCGCCGGCCTGTACGCGGCGGAGGATACGGTGGTCGGCTCCTGGGTACACGCCGGCGGAGCGCACGGCTCCGGCTCCTGGTGCTTCTGTGCCGACCGCCCCGCCGATGAGGTGGTCATCTACGGCGCGGCCGGGCAGATCACCTTTGCCACCTTTGCTGACCAGCCCGTCCTCCTGAGGAACGCCGACGGCGCCCGGGAGTTCGCCATCCCCCATCCGGAACACGTCCAGCAGCCGCTGATCCACACCGTGGTGGAGGACCTCCTCGGCACGGGCACCTGCCCTTCCACCGGGGAGACGGGCGCGCGGACCACCTGGGTCATGGACCAGATGATCGCCGGGTACCGGGCGCGGGGAACGCGCTGGGGGGCGCGTTGAACGCGCTGGGGGGCGCGCTGCTCGGCCGGGCCGCCGCCAACATCGCCGCGCTGGTGGGCTCCCCGCCGGCCGGGGCGGTCGCCGTGGTGCACTCGGCCGGCAAGGCGGCCCTGGGCCAGGCCGTCGCCGAGGCCCTGGAGGGCGCCGGTCAGCGCGTCGACCTGCTCTCGCCCTCCCCGGGCGCTTCGCCCGGCGCGGGCGCCACGCCCGGGCAGGATGCCCGCGGCTTGGCCGCCCGCCTGGCGGCGGGCCAGGGCCTGGTGCTCCTCCTGGAGCCGCCCCAGGCGCCGCTCCTCTTTGCCCTGCTCGGGCGCCCCGATCGGGCCCCCGGCCTGCCGGTCGCGCCCCCGCCGCACCTCTTTTGTGACTGGCTCCTCTCGCCCGAGGGGGTCGTGCGCGTCTGGAGCGTCGACCTTGATGAGGTGGCCGCCTTTCGCCAGCGCCTCGTCGCCCGCCTGGCCGGGGCGCGCACCCTGCGCCTCACCACGCCGGCCGGGACGGACCTGACCCTTTCCCCGCGCGGCTGGCTTGCCTGGCCCAGCCCCGTGGGCGAGGTCTTTACCGCCCCCGTGGAAGAGAGCGTCGCGGGGACCCTGGTCATCGACGGGGTGGCCTACTCGGGCCCCCTGGCGCGCCCCATCGTGCTGAGCGTCCGCGCCGGCCGCCTCCGCGGCCTGGAGGGCCTGGACCCCGGCGACCCCCTCGAGCGCCTGATCCTCGCCGACCTCACGCGTGACGGGAACGCCTCCCGCGTCGCCGAGCTGGGCCTGGGGATCAACCCCGCCGCCCGCCCCAGCGCCGACATCATGGAGGCCGAGCAGGCCCGCGGCACCTGCCACCTCGGCTTGGGGCGCAACATCGCCTACGGCGGCCGGCTGGAGAGTGCCACCCACGTCGACTATACCCTGCTCCGCCCGACCCTCCACGCCGACGGCGCCCTCCTCTGCCACGACGGCCGCTACCACCTCTAGCCCGCCCCGCGGAGGCGCGAGTCCACAGGATTGCCAGGACGGACAGGATTCACAGGAGTGACAGGATTTACAGGATTTACAGGATTGGGAGGGGAAATGAGGGGAGATTGTCGTGTGCAGGGGTCACTGGAGCGGATCATGCAGGCGCTGTGAAGAGCACAGCTCTTTCCAGATCCTGTAAATCCTGTCAATCCTGTAAATCCTGTAAATCCTGTAAATCCTGTCATTCCTGTAAATCCTGTCTTCTTCCTCCCCCCGCCTGCGCCAGCCCCGGCCGCGTGCCCCCGCTTGGCGTTCGGGCGGCGATGTGCTACCATGACCCTGTGAGAGTCCTGACGCTCTCCCACACGCCAAGGCGAGCGACCTGTCTTGGCGTTCTGTCTTTTTGCGGCCTGCGGCCATACGCCGCGCGCCGCCGAGCACGCTGTTGGAGGCAACCATGACAGTCACCGTTATCGTAGGTGCCCAATGGGGCGACGAGGGCAAGGGGCGCATCGTCGACTATCTTGCCGAACGGGCTGACATGGTCATCCGCTTCCAGGGGGGCGACAATGCCGGCCACACCGTCGTCAACGAGCGCGGCCGCTTCGCCCTGCACCTGGTCCCCTCGGGCATCTTTCACCCCGAGGCCTACTGCCTGCTGGGCCCCGGCACCGTGGTGAACTTTGACTCCCTCGGGCAAGAGATCACCGCCCTGGAGGCCGCCGGCATCGACACCGCCAACCTGCACATCGACTATCGCGCCCACCTCCTCCTCCCCTACCACCTCCTTCTCGACGGCGGGGCGGAGGATAAGCGCAAGCGCGAGAGCATCGATGACGAGGCCGCCGAGGGCGAGATGGGCACCACCCGCCGCGGCATCGGCCCCGTCTATGGCGACAAGCACTCCTACCGCGGCGTCCGCGTCGGCGACCTGCGCACCCCCGACGTCCTGCGCCAGCGCCTCGCGGCGCTCCTTCCGGCGCGCAACGCCCAGCTGGCCTTCCTCGGCCTCCAGGAGTTCACCATTGACGAACTCATGGACCTGGCCGCCGGCTGGCACGATCGTTACGGCCGCCTGATCACCGATTCCCAGCCCGCCGTGCGCGCCGCCGTCGAGGCGGGCCAGAGCGTCCTCCTCGAGGGGCAGCTCGGCGTGGGCCGCTGCATCGACTGGGGCATCTACCCCTTCGTCACCGGCTCGTCGCCGACGGCCGGGGGCGCCTGTGTGGGCGCCGGCATCCCGCCGCGCGCCATCGATGAGGTGCTCGGCGTGGTCAAGGCCTACTCTACCTCGGTGGGCGGCGGCCCCTTCCCCACCGAGCTCCACGACGAGGCCGGTGAGATGCTCCAGGAGATCGGCCGTGAGTTCGGCGCCACCACCGGGCGCGTGCGCCGCTGCGGCTGGTTCGACGGCGTCGCCATCCGGCAGGCTTCCTGGATCAACGGCTTTACCGGCATTGCCGTCACCAAGCTGGACGTGCTCGATTCCTTCCCCACCATCTCCATCTGCACCGGCTACCGCCTGGGGAACGAGGTGCTCCGCGACGTCCCCGATACCTACACCCAGGGCCTGGTGGAGCCGATCTACGAGTCCTGGCCGGGCTGGATGACCGACACGTCCGGCTGCCGCTCTTGGGAGGTGTTGCCCCCCAACGCGCAGGCCTACCTGCGCCGCATCGAGGAGCTGGCCGGAGCGCCGATCCGCTTCGTCTCCGTCGGGCCGGAGCGCTCGCAGATCGTCATCGTCTAGCCGCACGTCCACGTGCAGCAGGCCACGTCGCGCGGCCCCAGGGCAGACCTTGCCCCGGGGCCGCGTTCTGCCGCCTCCGGTTGGCTGCCACACCATTGATAGCCCGCCAAATGTGTGCTAGAGTGCGGGCGTGAGGGGGAGCGTGGCGATCGCGCCGCGCCGCTCGCTGCTCTTCCGCAGGCTGGCTGGCGGCCGTTGCCGGCCTGTGGCCCGTGCGCACGCCCGGGCAGGCTTGGCCACGCCTCCCCTCTGGCGCCTGTGCCCCGTTCGTTCCGCCCCACCCAAGGCGCCCTTGCGCCGTCATACCCCGTTCACACCCGGCGCCCCTGGGCCGGCGCTCTGCGCCGCCGTCGCCCGATCCACCTTGGCCCGAGGATTCGACCGACAAAGGAGCCTCCCATGAGCGTAGCGCTGGCCGTCGAGGCGCTGACAAAGAAGTACGGCGACCTGACCGCCGTCGACCGCGTCAGCTTCACCGTCGAGGAGGGCGAGATCTTTGGCCTGCTGGGCCCCAACGGCGCCGGCAAGACCACCCTCATCTCCATGCTCACCGGCATCACCCCGCCCACCTCCGGAGACGCGCAGGTGGCCGGGCATGACCTGCGCACCGCCCTCCACGAGGCCAAAGGGTCGATCGGCCTGGTGCCCCAGGACTTGGCCCTCTACCCAACACTGAGCGCCCGCGCCAACCTGGAGTTCTTTGGCCGCATCTATGGCCTCGGCGGCAAGGTCCTCCGCGAGCGCGTCGCCGACGTGCTGCGCATCGTGGCCCTTACCGACCGCGCTGACGACCCGGTGGAAAAGTACTCGGGCGGCATGAAGCGCCGCGTGAACATCGCCGCCGGCCTCCTCCACCAGCCACGCCTCCTCTTCCTGGACGAGCCCACCGTCGGCGTCGACCCCCAGTCGCGCAACTATATCTTTGAGACGGTTATGCGCCTCAACCGCGAGCGCGGCATGACGGTCATCTACACCAGCCACTACATGGAGGAGGTCGAGCTCCTCTGCAACCGCGTGGCCATCATGGACCAGGGGCGCATCATCGCCCTCGACACGGTCAAGAACCTGGTCGGCGTCCTGGCGGGGGTCATCCACCTCGGCCTGCGCGACGTGGACGAGGCCCTCCTGGCCGACCTGGCCGCCCTGCCCGCGGTGACGGGCGTCTCCGTCCCGCCGCCGCCCATCGCGCCGGTGCCGGCCGAGGGCCAGCCGCTGCATGAGGAGAACCTCCCCGCCGCGGCGCCCTATACCACCGTCAAGATCGAGGCGGAGCACTCCCAGCAGGCCCTGGTCAACGTGATCTCTTTCCTGAACCAGCGCGATATCCCCATCACCTACCTGCAGGTGCTGGAGCCCAACCTGGAGAACGTCTTCCTCCACCTCACGGGAAAGAAGCTGCGCGAATGAGGCCCGCCTCCCCCGAGGCAGGGCGTAGACGCGGCGAGGCGTGACATCGAGGAGCGTACCATGAGGACTCTGAGCATTACCCGCAAGGACCTGCTGATCCTGGTCAAGGATCGGGGGGCCCTGGTGTTTTCCTTCCTGCTGCCCCTGGTGTTCATCCTGGCCTTTAGCCTGGCCCAGGTGGCGAGTGAATCGTCGGGCTCGCAGGGGCTGGAACTCGTCGTGGTCGATAGCGACCAGGGCCCCGTCGCCCAGACGCTCTTGGCCGGGCTGAACGCCGGCGGCGTGCGCACCGGCCTGCGCGAGGAGGCCCAGGCCAGCCAGATGCTGGCCGACGGGGACCTCTCGCGCTACCTGGTGATCCCGGCCGGCTTTTCGGCCGTGGCGCTCGATCACCCCGCCACTCTGCGCCTGGTGACCCATCCCGATGCCAACGCCCAGACCACCCAGGCCGTACTGATGGTCATCCGCGGCGTGGCCGGAGACATGGCCCTCAAAGAGCAGCTGGTGGCCACCTTTGTGCAGATGGGCGAGATGATGCGCCTGGGGCCGCCAGAGTACCAGGTCTTCACCTCCGACGTCACCATCGCCCAGGCCGAGAGCCAGTGGGCGCAGTCTGCCGAGCGGCCGCTCATCTCGATCGATGAGGCGGTGCCCGGTGGCGGCGGTGAGGGAATCGCCATGACCAGCACGCAGATGCGCGTCCCGGGGCTCACCGTCCTCTTTGTCTTCCTGACGGCCCAATCGGTGGCCGCCTCGATCTACACCGAGAAGCGGCAGGGCTCCTTCCGGCGGCTGCTGGCCGCGCCGCTGGGGCGCGCCGCCCTCCTGGTGGGCAAGATGTTGCCCAATATGATCGTGGCGCTGGCCCAGATCGTCGTCGTCTTTGCCGCGGCCGTCTGGGTGCTGCCGCTCTTGGGGCTTGAGCCGCTCTCCTTGGGGCACGACCCGCTCGGCCTGCTCGTCACCTCGGTGCTGGTGGCCCTCTGTTCCACCTCCGTCGGCATCCTGATTGCCGGGCTGGCCCATACGGAGGCGCAGGTCGGCGGGCTGAGCGCGGTGCTCCTGTGGGTGATGGCGGCGGTGGGCGGCTCGTTCTTCCCGACTTTCCTGATGAAGGGGCCGTTCCGTGCCGTCAGCCAAGTGGTGCCGCACTCCTGGGCGCTGCGGGCCTACAACGGCCTGCTCGTCGAGGGGGGCATGCTGCGCGACGTCGCCCCGGAACTGGCCGTGCTGGCCGGCTTTACGATCGTGTTCTTTGCCATCGGGCTGTGGCGTTTTGATTTCGAGTAGGAGGGGCGCGATGCTCAGAAACGTCATTGCCGTGGCGCGCAAGGAACTCCTGGTCATCTCCAAGGACCGCGGCTCCCTCATGGTCCTGTTCCTGCTGCCCCTGGTGCTGGCCTCGGTGTTCGGCTCGATCAGCCAGGCTGCCGTCAGCGCCGTCGAGGGCGATGAGTCGTTGGCCATCCCCGCCATTGTCGTCAACCTCGACGAGGGCCCCTACGGGGAGCAGGTCGTGCGCACCCTGGAGGGCGTCAGCGCCCTCGACCTGCGCCCCCTGGCCAGCGTTGACGAGGCCGAGTCGCGCATCTCCCAGGGGGAGGCCTTGGCCGCCGTGATCCTGCCGGCCGACCTGAGCGCCAACGTGGACGCCTACGTCCCCAGCACCGTGCGCGTCGTCGTCGACCCGGCCCAGGCGGCTTACGGCGCGATCATCACCGGCATGATGAGCGAGGTGTTGGCGCCCGTGGCCCTACAGGGTGAGCTGCGCTATGGCATCCACGCCGTAGTCGACAGGTCCGGCGTGCTGAAAGATGCCTCGCCCGCCCAGGTGGCCGCCATGGAGGCCCAGACCCTGGGCGCCATCATGACCCGCCTGCAGGAGATGCAGCAGAGCCCCTGGATCGACGTGCGCGCCGAGACTCCCGAGGGGCTGGCCTCCCAGGGGCCCTGGAACCCCTTTGCCTACACCATCCCCTCCTTTTCGGTGATGTTCGCCTTCTTTCTGGTCGGCACGGTGGGGCAGTCGATCTGGCTGGAGCGCGAGCAGGGCTCCCTGCGGCGCCTGTTGGCCGGGCCGGTGCGCGCCTGGGAGATCATCGCCGGCAAGATCGTCGCCTACATGCTGGTGATCTGCCTGCAGGCCGTGGTGCTCTTTTCCGTCGGCGCGCTGGTCTTTTCCATGCCGCTGGGCAAGTCGTTCGCGGGGCTGGCGGTGTTGACCGTCGCCCTGGCGCTGGTCTCCACCAGCCTGGGCGCCCTGATCTCGACCCTGGCCAAGAGCAGCCGCCAGGCGGACGGCGCCGGCGTGATCCTCTCCTTCATCCTGGCCGCCATCGGCGGGTGCATCGGCTACCCGCTCTACCTGATGGGCGGCGTGATCGGGTCGATCTCGCGGCTGACGCCGCACGCCCAGGCACTGATGGGCTACGCAGCGATCATGAACGAGGGGGCCGGCCTGCTGGACGTGCTGCCCAGGGCGGGCATCCTGGCGGCCATGGGGCTGGTACTGCTGGCGGTGGCCTCCTCCCGCCTACGGTACGAGGCCTAGCGCCGCCGCGCCACCATCATGACCCCCGGGGTCTTCCGCGCGTCTTCGCGCGGGACCCCGGGGGTCTAGTAAGCGGCAGACCCCCTGCTGCGATCCGCGCCGTCCGCGCCCGGTAACCGCCCGCCGGAAACCCGAACATTCGCCCGCCAGACCCTTGACATTTCCGCCAATCTGTAGTATATAGATCATGAATGCATGATACTGCATCTAGAGAAGCGGCACCCCCCGCGGCACAACCGCCCCGCCGGGTGCCCGCGCAGCGCCGGGCCGGCCCCACCGCCGCCCGAGAAAGAGGTCAGCCATGGATCCGCAAGTCCTGGATCTGCTCCGCAGCCGGCGGACCGTCCGCCGTTTCACTTCTGAGCCCGTCCCTGCCGAGGACCTCGAGGCCCTCCTCGAAGGCGCCATGTACGCGCCCTCGCGCCTGAACCGGCAGCCGTGGCACTTTGTCATCGTCAAGGATCCGGTCGTCAAGAACCGCGCCGCCGATCTGCTGCGCGTCCACCCCTACCTGGAGGAGGCGCCCGTGCTGGTGCTCGTCTACGCCCAGCCCAGCGCCTCGCCCACCTGGCTGATGGACGTCAGCGCGGCCACCCAGAACATGCTGCTGGCCGCCTCTGGCCTGGGGCTGGGGAGCGCCTGGGTCTCCTCGCCCGATTCGCCCATGTGGGGCGCGCTGGAGCGCGACCTGCGCCCCCGCCTGCACGCGCCGGAGGACGTCCGCCTGGCCGCCATCGTGGCCGTCGGGCACGCGGCCGAGGCCCCCGCGCCCCACGAGCGCGCCGATCGGTTCGACCCCCTCAAGATCCATCAGGAAGTGTGGGAGCGGACCAACCTCATGCACCGCGAGCACCCCGCCTAGCGGCTCTCGCGCTTGACGGCGCCCGCCGAGTGCTCTCATAATGGCGTGCGCCACGCCTGGGGAACCGCTCCCCACCAGCGTGGCGCACGCCGGCCTGTTTCCCCTTACGCACCCCACGGGAGGCCCGCCATGACCCAGGAGAGCACCGCCGAGTATGCCGTCAGCCGGCTCGAATCGCGCCTTGGCGACCTGCACCAGGGGATCCTGCTGGTCCGCCAGCGGGAACGCCTCGCAGAGATCGACGCCCTCTTTCCGACCCTGACGCATCGCCTGGCCATGCTGCGCTCGCGCGGCTATGCCTACCAGGGGCACCTCGAGGAGCGCCTGGCCGCCCTGGCCGCGCGCTGGCCGGAGGCGCGCTCCCGCGCCGAGGCCGCCCTGGAGGCTGAGATCCTCATCCTGCGCCCCGAGGCCGACCGCGCCGACCTGGCCGTGCGCCGCGTGGCGCCGCTGCGCGCCAGGGAGCTGAGCAGCGTGCAACAGGCCGTTGACCAGGCCGAGGACGTCCTCTCCTCAGCCGAGCGGCGCGTGGCCGCCGCCCGGCAGGCCGTCGAGGGGCACTACCAACCCCTCACCAACGAGGTGAGCGCCGTCGAGGGCGAGGTGCAGGCCTGTGAGCGGGTGCTCGACGCCTTGGCCGGCGCCACCTTTGCCCTCGAGGCGGGCGAGGGCGCCGTTTCCTCCGTCGAGGCGCGCTGGGCCGAGGGCAACACCTACGTCGAGGGGCTCCTCTTCCTCACCGATCGCCGCCTCCTGTTCGAGCGCCGCGAGAAGGTCGCCCGCAAAAAGATCCTCTTTATCACCACCGCGTCGGAACTGGTCAAAGAAGTGCGCTGGCAGGCGGCCCTGGCCGACCTCGAGCACATCGAGGCCAGTGAGGCGCGCAAGGCGCTCATCTCCAAGCGGGAGATCCTGGCCGTCTCTCCGCGCGGCGGCGCGCGCGTGGCGCCGGCCCAGTTCGAGCTGCGTGCCGATTCCGACGCCTGGCGCGCCCTGATCCTGCGCTGCCAGTCCGGCGAGATCGCCACCGAGCGCTCCGGCCAGGCGCCCGAGGTGCCCGAGTACGTCGTGCCGCCCAAATGCCCGACCTGAGGCGGGGCCTTCCCGCGCCCTGGGCGCATCCGCGGGGTGACCTCGGTGCGCTGCGCCTACTGCGGGGCGTCGACGGCGCTGCCGCCGGCCCCCCTGGAGATCTAGGTCGCTGCGGTCTCCGCGCGTCCCGTGGGCGCGGCGTAGGTTTCGGCCGGTCGCGTGCGGCCGCGCGCCATAGAGTACTGCGCGCGGCCGCCGTTTGACACGCTCGCCCAACAGGGCTACACTGCCCGGCGTACAGACGCCCTGCATCTACCCCGGAGGGGAGGTGATCGCAATGACATGCGCATATGCACCCTGCTTGCGACCGTCACGAGACGATCACCGCCCGGCCACGCGCTAGACGCGCCCGCCCGCACGAACCCCTCGCGGTTCCCCCGGGCCCCCGAGCGGTGAGGCCTGCCCCGCCGCCAGTGGCCCCCATCTGGTGCCCTGCGAGTTCGGCCGGCGCCGTAACGTGACGATCGCCCATCGCGCCCGTCACTTTCGGCATCCGCCCACACGTCGCAAGGAGCATCGCCTTGTACGACCCTGACGACCTGGAGCTAGAGAGCTCTTTTCGCTGTACCTACCACGCCTCGCGCAGCGAGGCCCGCTGGCTGATGGAGATCCTCGGCCCCCTCTACATGGACTGGTGGATCACCGACATCCTGCGCGTGGTCAAGGCTGGCAAGGAGGCCACCGTCTACGTGTGCGAGGCCCATCCCTCCCGGGGGCTGGACCTCATCGCCGCCAAGGTCTACCGCCCCACGGCCTTTCGCGCCATGAAGAACGACGCCATCTACCGCGAGGGGCGTGAGATGCTCGACGACCGCGGCCACGTGGTCTCTGACCGCCGCCTGGAGCGCGCCCTGCAAAAGCAGACGCGCATCGGCAAGGCCACCCAGATCAACTCCTGGATCGAGCACGAGTTCCAGAACCTCACCGTCCTCCACGACGCCGGCGCCCAGGTGCCCGAGCCCTACCTGCACACCGGCAACGCCGTGCTCATGGAGTACATTGGTGACCGGGACTTTCCCGCGCCCGTCCTCCAGGGGGTGGAGCTGGAGCGCGCCGAGGCCGCCGACATTCTGGCCCGCCTGCTGAACGACGTGGAGCTGATGCTGTCCTGCAACCGCATCCATGCCGACCTGTCGGCCTTCAACGTCCTCTACTGGCATGGGGACGTCAAGATCATCGACCTGCCCCAGGCCGTGGACGCCCGCTACAACCCCTCGGCGCTATCGCTCCTGCAGCGCGACCTCGAGCGGCTGGGGAGCTACTTTCGCCGCCAGGGGATCGAGCTCGACGCCACCTCCACCGCCCTCGACCTGTGGGAGCGCTTTGTGGCCACCGACCGCGGCCACGCGGCGTGGTGAGGTAGCCAATCCGGCGGCCTGCCCACCCCGGCGCGCCCCAAGCCCCTCTCCCGCCGGGCGGGAGAGGGGCAGCGCCGTCCCCCGCGCGGGGTGAGGGGGGCCAGGGCCGCCCCTACTCCCAGAACAAGGTCTGCAGCGGCACCAGCGCCTCGTAGCGCGTCTCGAGCGACGCGGGCAGGCAATAGTCCCGCGGGATGTTCCGCAACCGGCGCGCCACCACCAGCGGCCCCTGCACGTCCCCGCAGACGCCGATGTACGGCAGCCACTCGGCGTGCAGGCGCAGGATCTCGGCGAACTGGGCCTCGCGGAACGCCGCCTCTCCCGAGCGGGCCAGCGCGTCCCACGCCCGCCACACGGCCCGCAGCCAATGCCCCTCCGGCGGCTCCTCGACGTGCGGCGCCGGCACCTCCTCTCGCCAGGCGCGCCAGGCCGGCCCCGGGCTCAACACCGGCGCCAGGCAGAGGGTGGCCTGCGGGTTCAACAGCGGCAGCACCCCGCCGCGCGCCCGCCCGTACACGGCCTGCACCTCGTTCCCCACGGCCCGCTCCATCAGGATCTGGGGGTTGCGCTCTTGCATGGCGCTGCCCCACTCGTTGTAGATGGCCCGGATCCCCACGCCGCGCAGGTCCTCGATAACCATCAGCAGCTCCTCGACGTCGCTGCCGTCGGCCAGGTCGATCCTCAGCTCGAGCCGCCCCCCGCCCGGGTGGGTGCGAAAGCTCTCCCCGTCCAGCGTGCCATAGCCCTCGCCGTCCAAGAGGGCGTTGGCCTGGGCGGGGTCGTGGTCGAGCCAGGCGCCCGCTGCCGCGGCGTCGTACTGCGGCGAGAGCGACGACGGCCCGAACTGCCGCGGCCTGGCCAGCCCGTCGTAGACCACCCCGGCGATCCGCTGCCGGTCAATGGCCAGCGAGAGCGCCCGGCGCACGTTGCGGTTGGCGCAAAAGGCCCTGAGCGGCCCGTCGAGCGCCGTCTGGTTGGGGCATAGGACGGTGGTATAGTCGCTCTGCACCGGCAGCAGGTCATAGTCGCCCGTCTCCTGTGAGGCGGCCAGGAGGTCCCAGTCTTCGCGCGTCAGGTGGCGCGCCTGATAGTCCACGTCGCCGCCCATGATCCAGAGCTTCAGCACCTCGCTCGGATCGGTGATGCGCATCTGCACCTGCCGGTGGACGACCTGCTCGGTGTAGGGCAGCTGGTTATCGGCCGGGTCCACCTGGAAGCAG
>JAAZBY010000300.1 GCA_012513595.1 Chloroflexota bacterium | reverse complement strand
CTCCATCGATGCCCTGCCCGCGTCTGTGGACGCCTTTCGCGCCCTGCGCGACGAGGTTGCTCGCACGCCCGAGGGGGGCGCCGCCATGATGGTCCTCGCCCTCCTGGTGTACGCCGAGGATGAGGCGATTGGCCGTCCATGCCTGATAATGGCGGTGGACCGGGACCGCCTGCAGGAGAGGGAGGGGGGCTACCAGAACCTGCGGCTGGCCCGCACCGCCCAGTCACGCATCGACCAGCAGCTCGCCGCCCAGCCCTACCTGCCCCGCGCCTACGTCCGCGGCGCCAGGCCAGAGAATGGCTACCGGCTGCCGAATCCACCCTACGTCCTCGAGTTCACCCGCAATCCCTACAGCGGCGATCCGGCGTCGGGCCAGGTCAAGGTCTTTGTCGTCTGCTCGGGCGCTGACAGCCCCAGGCCGGTCACCGTCCGCCGCAACGACCATGGCGTGTGGAAAGCGGCCGAGTGGAGCAGTCTGGTCATGGGCATCGTCCCACCTGCCGACGCAGACGACAACCTGTAGCGAGATCGTACCTGCAGAACAGGTGGGTCTCTGGGGTACCAGGGGTTCACCTTTTTTCATAACCGGGCAACGATCCGGCCTTGGCCCTCAGCATCTTTCTCCTTTTTGACAATCGAACAAATGTTCTGTATAATAGCCCTGTATCCTGACCGGAAAGAGGGAGAGGGTTTTGGCCAAGAAGCGCAAAGGACAGCGCCAGTTGGACATGGCGGTGGCCGCCATCCACCAGCGATACGGCGCCTACTCCCTATTCAAGGGAAAGCCGCCGGCGGCCTCGACCGGCGTGCCCCACCTGTCCACCGGCTTCCCGGCCCTCGACCGCGCCCTGGGCATCGGCGGCCTGCCCAAGGGGACCCTGTGCGAGATGGTGGGCCCGACCACCTCGGGCAAGACGACCCTGGCGCTCAAATTCCTGGTCCAGGCCCAAGGGGGCGGCGGGCAGGTGGCCTACCTGGACCAGGCTACCTGTTTCGATCCCGACTATGCCCACCGCTGCGGCGTAGACCTCTCCCGCCTCCTGGTCGGCGCCCCGGCCGATGGGCGGGAGGCATTGGCCATGGCCGAGGCCCTGGTGCGCAGCGGCAGCCTGGCGGCGCTGGTGTTCGATGCCCTGGACGTGATGTGGACCGAGCCCGGCGCCGAGTACGCCCTCACCTCTTTTCTCAACCGCCTGTCGGCCCCCCTGGCCCGTTCGGGGACGATCCTCCTCGTTCTGCACGAATCGCCCGAGGGCGTTGCCTCGCCCCTCTCGGCCCTGGCCTCGACGGCGGCCGTGCGCTTGCAGTTGGTCCGCGAGCGCTGGCTGCGGCGCCAGGGTGACGTGCGGGGCTATGAGGTGCGGGTGGAGGTACTCAAGAATCGGTTGGGGCCGGAGGGCCGGGCGGTGACCCTGAGCCTCGAGTTCAACGGCACGGTGCGCGGCGACGGTCTTTGAGGGAGCGCGGCGATGTCGATCCTGTACTGCACCATCCCCTATTTCGCAGCCTGCCTGGCCCGGCGGGAGGACCCGGCGCTGCAGGATCGTCCCCTGGTGCTGATGGGGCCGGAGGGCCGGGTGCTGGCCGTATCGGCCGAGGCCGCCGCCTGGGGCGTCGCCGCCGGGCTGACGGCCCGGGAGGCCGAGGTCCGCTGCCCCGAGGCGCGCCTGGTCGATGCCGACCTGGACCGCTGCCGCCAGGAGTTCGAGGCGATGGTCCAGGTGTTGGAGCAAGCCAGCGCCGGGGTCGAGCCCCACGGCTGGGGGGCGGCCTATGCCGACCTGGACGACCTGGCCCGCGACCAGAGCGATGGGCAGCGCCTCTGCCAGCAGATCGGGCGGGCAGTGCGGCAGGAGCTAGGCGAGGCCCTTTCCCCTGCCCTGGGGTGGGACAGCGCCAAATTCACGGCCCAGGCTGCCGCCTACCGGACGCCGCCGGGGCGCGTCCTGGCCGTATCCACGGTCCGGGAGCGGGCCTTTCTGCGGCCACTGCCGGTGCGGCTGTTGCCGCTGGCGGGGGAGTCCCTGCAGCGGCTTCAGTACCTGGGGTTGCGCACCCTGGGCCAGTACGCGGCCCTCTCCCCGGCGGCGGTGGGCCAGCAGTTCGGGTACGCCGGCGTCCTGGCCCACCGCTGCGCCCGGGGAGAGGACGACCGCCCGGTCATCCCCCGCCACCAGGCGCCCTGCTACCGGTCCCGCTGCGAGCTGGAGGCGCCGCTGGCCGACCGCGAGCGGCTGCTGGCCGCCCTGCAGCGGTCGGTGTCGCCGCTGCTGGCCGACCTGCAGGCCCGCTGGCAGGCCTGCGGTCAGGTGCGCCTGGTGGTGCAGTTCGACGGCGGCGGGCGGCAGGAACGCACCCACGCCTTTCTCTTGCCGCTGGCTGAAGAGGAGCGGGTGATGTCGGCCCTGGGCCAGTTGCTGGATGGGATGGCATGGCGGGCTGCCGCCATCGAGCTGGAGGTGGCCCTGGAGCAGATCCAGGATGCCGGGGTAGAGCAGTTGGCCCTGTTCCCCGGCGAGCGGGAGAACGCCCAGAAGCTCCAGGAGGTGGAACGGTATCTGGCCACCCGTTTTGGGCCCACCCCCCACCTGCGGCGGGCGGCCCTGGTCCAGCCGGGGGCGCCGCTGCCCGAGTGGCGGGTGGGCTGGCTGGCAGAGGGAGTGCGATGACGCGGCTGTGGCCCGCCGGGGAAGCGGTCGAGGTTTGGGGCAGAGAAGGATCGCCGGCGGGATTTGTCTGGCAGGGGACGCGCCACGACGGCCTGCAGGTCTGCAACCGCTGGCGGGTGCACACCCGTTGGTGGCTGCCCGGGGAGGCCGTCTGGCGCGAATATGTCAAGGTCACGACCGACTCGGGGCTGCTGTGCCTCCTGTACCGGGACCTTTCGACGGGCCGCTGGTTCCTGGCCCGCCTCTATGACTAGATGGGAAACGTGCTTTGAGATACACCTTTTGTCAGGGGTTGAGTTCGGTTTTTGGAAATGGCGCAGCGGTAGAGACGCGGCATGCCGTGCCCTAGAGGTCAAGGGTGACAAAAGGAAGGTGGGACCCGCCTGGGTCCGTCATGCCCGCGAAAGCGGGCATCCAT
>JAAZBY010000299.1 GCA_012513595.1 Chloroflexota bacterium | reverse complement strand
GAGCCCCTCGGTCACGTACTCCTGGGCGGGGAGGTCCAGTGGCTCCATAGCCACCGTCTCACCGGTGAACTGCAGCCGGCGCCGATACCCGACCACCTGCTGCCACACGCGCAGCTGCCCGAGGAACAGGGTGATGCCTCCGGCTTGGCGTGCCTCCAGCGAGCGCACGATGTGGACGTCGTTCGCCTCCAGGGGCTGGGTGTAGGTGTCTCCCGAGGTGGGCCGGGCAAAGGCCACCCGGGCCTCCTGGTCCAGCGCCGTGATCAGGTACGGCTCACCGAGGTGCAGGTGAATGGCCCCCGGATGCACGCGGTAGTAGGCGGTCTCGGCGTCGATCTCCTCCATCACGCGGTAGTCGTCGGCCTCGTTCAGCACCAGGAAGCGGTCTCCGGAGGTGCCGCGGATGTTCACCTCTCGCGCGGGAGGGTCGTTCGCAGCCAGGTGCCAGCGGTCGCCGCGGGCCTGCAGGCGGCCCTCGGCTTCCAGGCTGTCGCGGGTGGGAGGGTAGGCCGGGCCAAAGAGCGCCTCGTCGGCGTCGTCGAGGGGCGCCTCCCAGGCCGCGCACAGCAGGTGCCCGGCCAGTATGTACGGGTTCTGCGGGTTGGTCAGCGCGGCCTCATGCACGCGGTCGAACAGTTCGCGCGGGTGGGTCATATAGTACTGGTCGAGCGGGTCCTCCCCACCGAGGAGGACGTTCAGTGCCGGGCGGCGGCCCCGCCCGGCACGCCCGGCCTGCTGACGGGTGCTGGCCAGGGTGCCGGGGAAGCCGGCCTGGAGCGTGGCGTCGATGGTGCCCACGTCGATGCCCAGCTCCAGGGCGCTGGTAGCGGCGACGCCCAGCAGTTCGCCGGCAAACAGGCGCCGCTCGATCTCGCGGCGCTCGGCAGCCAGGTAGCCGCCGCGGTAGGCGCTGAGGCGCTCGGCCAGCTCGGGGCGGTCCTTGCGCAGTTTGCCTTGGGCGTAAATGAACAGCAGCTCGGCGACCTTGCGCGTGCGGCCAAAGGCGATGGTGCGCAAGCCGCAGCGGGCCGCCTCAGCCAGGAGCTCCGCCGTCTCCACGTTGAGGCTGGCGCGGCGCCCGGTGGCAGCGTCCTCCAGCGGGGGGTTCCACAGCACAAAGTGCCGCTCGCCCTGCGGGGCGCCGTCCTCGCCGATGACGGTGGCCCTTTGCCCGAGGAGGCTGGCGGCATGCTGCGCGGGATTGGCCAGGGTGGCCGAGCAGAGCAGGAACTGCGGCGCCGCGCCGTGCAGCGCACAGACGCGCTGCAGCCGCCGGAGCAGGCAGGCCACGTGCGAGCCAAAGACCCCCCGGTAGACGTGCGCCTCGTCGAGCACCACGTAGCGCAGGTGCCGAAAGAACTCTCCCCAGCGCGCGTGCTGCGGGAGGATGGTGCGGTGTAGCATGTCAGGGTTGGACAGGAGCACCGTGGCGCGGCGGCGGATCTCGGCGCGAGAGCCGGCGGGGGTGTCCCCATCAAACACCGCGGCACGGGCCGCCGGCGCGGCGGGCAGCAGCTCGTTCAGGGCTCGGGCCTGATCCTGGGCCAACACCTTGGTGGGGAACAGGTACAGTGCCCGGCTGAGCGGCTCGGCCAGCAGCGCCTCCAGCACGGGGATGTTGTAGCAGAGAGTCTTGCCGCTGGAGGTGCCGGTGGCGACGATGACGTGCTCCCCGCGGCGGGCCGCCTCGATCGCCGCGGCCTGGTGGCTGTACAGGCGTCCGACCCCGGCTGCATCGAGAACCCCCTGCAGGGCAGGCGCCAGGGGCGTCGAGAGGTCGCCGAAACGGGGCTCCCGCGGCGACAGGCGTTCCACATGGACCATCTGCCCCCGGTAGCCCGGCAGGCTGCTCAGGTGTTCGAGGAACTCGGGGATCTCCATCGGTCTGTAGCCCCGTGGCGGGGTTGCCTCCTTCGCTGGCGCTCAGTGTAGCAGGGCACCCTGTAGGGCTCAAGGCGGCGGCCAGCGCGCGGGCCGGGCCGTAACGAGTTGGCAGAGGGCACCCGGGAAGGTATAATCGCCGAAAGTCACTACAAGGAGGGGCCATGAGCGTCTTTTCCATCGACTGGACCAAGTACAGGCTGGTCGATCTCTCCTACGAAGTGATCCCGGGGGCCAGCCAGGACCGCTACTTTGAGCTCAAGCATGACCTGCTGGCCGACCAGGCCACCATGTACCACGTGCGCACCCATTCGCACGTCGGCACCCACGTCGAGGTCGACGCGCACTTTTTCGACGGCGGGCGCGACGTGACGGGCTACCCCCTGAGTGCCTTTCATGGCCGGGCGCTGCTCCTGGACGTGCCCGACGTGGCCGCGACCCCGCACGTCGGCGTCGCCTATCTCGAGCAAGAACTGGGCGCGCTGATCGGCGAGGGGGATATCATCATCTGCCGCAACTCGGACCCGGAGAGCCTGGCCGGCAGGCGCCCGCGGCCCACCCTCACGCCGGAGGCCGGGCGCTGGTTCGCCGAGCACCAGGTCAAGATGATTGGCATCGATACCCACTTTGGCCTGGGCAAGGATATCCCCAGCGGGCGGGCCCTGCACGACGTCTTTATGGGCGCCGGCGGCACCTTGATCGAGTTCCTCGATCATCTGGACCTGCTGCGCCGCAAGGAATTCTACTTTATCGCGCTGCCCTACCTCGTGCGAGATATGGACAGCTCCTGGACTCGCGCAGTGGCCATCGAGGAAAAGTAGCCTCGGGAACCGCGCGGGCGTGACGGGCGTCCAGGGGGCAGAGTCGCGTCCCTGGGCGCCGTCGTGTTGGAGGAACGGATGAGAGTCAGTGTGATCTACCCGGGCATCGGGGGCAAGGGATTCCATTCGATCGGCCAGGGCATGGACTCAGGCTGGATCAGCCATGGCGTCGGCATCCTCACCGCCTGCGCTCGGGAAGCCGGCCACGACGCCAACCTGATCGATCTGCGCGCCCTGCGAGATTGGGAGCACCTGCGCGAGGAGCTCCTTGCCAGGCAGCCCGAGGTAGTGGCCGTCTCGATGATGAGCGTCGACTATGAGCCGGCGCTGCACTGCCTCGAGATCGCCCGCGAGGTCTGCCCGGGCGCCGTGACCATGGTCGGCGGGCCCCACCCCTCGATCATGCCGGACGAGCTCGAGGGCAACCCCCACATCGACCACATCTTTCTGGGCGAGGGTGAGGAGACTTTCCCCGACGCGCTCGACCGCCTGGCGCGCGGTGAGCCGCTCCCGCGGATCGTGCCGGGCACGCATCCGGACCTGGACAAGGTGCCCCTGGCCTACCATCAGCTGTTTGTCGATGAGTGGCGCCGGCAGGGCTACGAGGTCACCTCTCCGGAGGCGCCCTTTGTCCCCGAGCTGCCGCCCCCCTTTGTGACGGTGATCGCCGGGCGCGGCTGCATGTACAACTGCTCGTACTGCCAGCCGGCCGAGCGGGCCATTTTCGGGCGCAAGGTGCGCCGGCGCAGCGTGGAGAGCATCCTCGCGGAGCTGCGCATCCTGCAGGACCTCTACCAGTTCCGCAGCTTTATGTTCCACGACGACTGCCTGACCGAGGATCGCGAGTGGGTGGTGGCCTTTTGTGAGGCTTATATGGCGGCCGGCTTCACCCAGCCCTTCTTCTGCCAGAGCCGCGCCGATATCATCGTCAAGAACGAGGACATGGTAGCCCTGATGGCCAGGGCCGGGCTGCGCGGGTACTTTGTGGGGTTCGAATCGGGCAGTGACCGGGTGCTACGCTTTATCCGCAAGGGCACCAAGCGCTGGCAGAACCTGGCGGCGGCCAGGATCTGCCGCAAGTACGGCATCTCGATCTGGGCGAACTATATGCTGGGGCTCCCGACGGAGACCAAGGAAGAGGTGCTGGAAACCATCAGCATGCTCAAAGAGATGGATCCGGACTATTACAGCCCCGCCTTTTACACGCCCCATCCGGGCAGCGATCTCTATACCTACTGCATCGAAAACGACCTCTCCCTGATCAAGGATCACGGCAGCTACCGGCGCAACCCGGACGAAGCCAAGATCAAAGGGATCGACTATGAGTGGCTCACCTGGGCGCTTGAGGAGTCGCAGAAGCGGACTCTCCTCAACCGGGCGCGCCGCCGGACGCGCTATCTATGGCGGCGCTATGCGCGCCCCAAGAAGGCGCTCGAGAAGCTCGGCGCGTTGATCGCGGGCCGTGGGGCACACTCGCCAGCCAACTAGGAGGTTCGCGTGCGCAACCTGATGATCACCGGCGGAGCAGGGTTCATCGGCTCCAACTATGTCCACTATGTGCTCGAGCACCACCCCGACTACCGGGCCGTCGTCTACGACAAGCTGACCTACGCCTGCAACCTGGACAACCTGAAGGATATCCGCGAGAACCCGCGCTTTGTCTTTGTCGAGGGGGACATCTGCGACGCGGAAAAGGTCCGCCGCACGATCGCCGAGCACGACGTTGACACCATCGTGAACTTTGCCGCCGAGACCCATGTGGACCGCTCCCTGTCCGACGCCGGCGCCTTTATCATGACCGACGTGTACGGCACGCACGTGCTGCTCGAGGCGGTCCGCGAGCTGGGCCTGGAGCGCTACCATCAGGTCTCGACCGACGAGGTCTATGGGGAGGTGTTGGAGGGTTCCTCGGTCGAGACGGACGCCATCCACACGCGCAGCCCCTACTCGGCCTCCAAGGCCGGGGGGGATCTGCTGGTGCTGGCCTACCACGTGTCGTTCGGGACGCCCGTCACCATCACCCGCGGCTCGAACAGCATCGGGCCATACCAGTACCCGGAAAAGGTGGTGCCCCTCTTTGTCACCAACGCCATGGACGACAAACCCCTGCCCATCTATGGTGACGGCCTGCAGATGCGCGACTACCAGTACGTGGTCGACCACTGCGAGGGGATCGACGTGGTGCTGCATCGCGGGGCGCTGGGAGAGGTCTACAACCTGGGCACCGGCGTCGAGACGCGCAACATTGACATGGCCCGGCTCCTCCTCCGCCTGCTGGGCAAGCCGGACAGCCTGCTGCAGTACATCACCGACCGCCCCGGCCACGATCGGCGCTACTCCCTCTGCGTCGACAAGGTCAAGAGCCTCGGGTGGAAGTCGCGCCACAACTTTGAGCAGGCGCTGGAGGCCACGGTGCGCTGGTACGTCGACAACGAGTGGTGGTGGCGCCGGATCAAGTCGGGTGAGGCCTATCGCGAGTACTACCAGGCGCACTACTCCGGGCGCGAGGTCGAGCGCCCCGCCAACGGGTGAGCAGTTCCCGCCCCCTGCCGCCCCTCTCCTCGACCGCCCGCGACCGCAGCGGCGCGCGCTGGGGTTGGCTGCGGCCGACGGTCGGCCTGCTGGCCGGCGGCGGGCTGTTTTGGCTGGCCGTCCGTGAGGTGGCCTGGGGCGACATGGTCGCGGTGCTCGCCCGGGCCCGCTGGGGTTGGCTGGTGCTGGCCTGGCTGGCGATCCTGGTGGCGCCGCTGGTCAAGGGGTTGCGCTGGCGCTTCCTCCTGGCGGCCCATCCGGCGCGGCCGGGCTGGCTGCGGCTGACGGCCATCTTTGCCGTGGGGCAGCTGGCCAACGTGGTCATCCCGGCACGGGCCGGGGAACTTACCCGCTCTTACCTGGCCGGGCGCGGCGTGCCGGGCGGCTTTGGCCTGGTGCTGGGGACCATCCTCGTGGAGAAGGTCCTGGACGGCCTGGCCCTCCTGGCCATTGCCGGCGCCCTGGCGCTCCGGATGGCCTTGCCCGGCTGGTTCGGCACCGCGGCGTGGAGCTTTGCCGCCACCCTGGGCCTGCTGGCGGCGGGCGTCCTGATGCTCGCCTTCGGACGCACGAGTCTGGCCCGCTGGACGGGCCGCCTTCCCGCGCGCCTGCGCCGCCTGGCGGAGGCGGGGCTGGACGGCGTCGGCGCCCTGCGGGGCAGGGGCGTGCTAGTTCCGGCGCTCCTGGCCACCGTCGGGGTATGGTTATTGGGGCTGGGGTGCAACTATGTCCTGTTCCTGGCCCTGGGGCTGCCCGCCCGGGCCAGCGCTGCCTTGCTCCTTCTGGTGGTGCACTATCTCGCCGTGCTGATCCCCGGGGTGCCGGCGCAGGTGGGGCTCTTTCACTATGTGACCGTGCTGGCCCTGGAGGTGTTTGCCGTGGGAGCCGACCTGGCCATGCCGTATGCCGTAGTGCTCCATGGCCTGATCTACGGCACGATCATCGCCGGCGGGGCGCTGGCGGCGCCGGCACTCAGCGTGCGCTTCGGAGAGCTGGCCAGCCATGTCGCTGCGACGGCGGAGCGCCCCGAGGAGGCGGCATGAGGGCCAGCATCGTCGTACCGGTGCGCAACGGGGCGGGCATCATCGCCGACTGCTTGCGGGCGCTCGAGGCGCAGGACCTGCCGGTTGCCGATTATGAGGTGATCGTCGTCGATGACGGCTCGACGGACGACACCGCGGAGGTCGTGCACGGCTTTCCGGGGGTTCGGCTCATCCGGCAGGGCCCGGCCGGGCCGGCCGTGGCCCGCAACCGCGGCACGGCGGAAGCGCGCGGGGAGTACATCCTCTTTACCGATGCCGACTGCGCCCCACACCCCACCTGGGCGGGCGCCCTGCTGCGCGCCGTCGAAGAGGCGGGAGCCGCCGGCGGCAAAGGGATCTATGCCACGCGACAGCGCGGCCTGGTGGCCCGCTTTGTGCAGGTCGAGTACGAGACGCGATACCGCCGCATGGCCCGACGCGCGAGCATCGACTTTGTGGATACCTACGCCGCCATCTACCGCCGCAGCGTCCTCGAGGAGGTGGGTGGCTTTAACGAGCTGCTCCCCTCGACCTCTCTGGAGGACCAGGAGCTGTCCTTCCGCGTCTCCGGGCGGGGGCATCGCCTGATCTTTGTGCCCGACGCCGTGGTGGACCATCTCCACGCCGCCACCCTGCGCGGCTATGCCCGCAAAAAGTTCAGCATCGGCTACTGGAAGGTCGCCGTACTGGCTTCCCACCCCTCCAAGGCGCTCGACGACGCGCATACCCCGCAGAGCCTCAAGGCCCAGGTGGCCCTCAGCGGCCTCCTGATCGTGAGCCTGCCGCTGCTCCTGGCCCGCGGGGCGCTCCGCTGGGCGCCGCTCGGTGTGGCGGCCGCCATGGCCGCCACCTGGCTGCCCTTCCTGGCCTACGCCTGGCGGCGGGACCGCGCCGTGGGCCTGGTGGCGCCAGCGGTCTTGCTGGTGCGCTCCTTGGCGCTGGGGTGCGGGTTGGCCTGGGGGTTGCTGCGGGCGCGCGGGCTGGCCAGGCTGCGCCCGCCGGCGCGGGAGTAACGCAAAACATGCGGCGGGCTCAGCCCGCCGCATGTGATCTCGCTTGCCCTCTCCCGATGCCTACCGGACGCGGTGCACGCCCTGGACGGCGTGGCAGACGTGAATCTCCGCTTCCAGCCCGGTGCGTTGGCGATACTCGTCCGGCACGCGGCGCAGGAACTCGTCGAGCGCCTCCGGCGCGACGAGGTTCACCGTGCAGCCGCCGAACCCCGCGCCCGTCATGCGCGCGCCGAGCACGCCCTCCACTCCCCAGGCCGCCTCGGCCAGCGCGTCTAGCTCGGCGCCCGTGACCTCATAATCGTCGCGCAGGCTCTCGTGTGAGGCGTTCATCAGCCGGCCAAAGGCCGCCAGGTCGTCGGCCTCGAGCGCCTGCACCGCGTCGAGCACCCGCTGATTCTCCGTGACGACGTGCCGGCAGCGCTTGAGGGTGGTCGGCTCCAGCTCACCCTGGCGCCGGCCGAGTTCGGCAGGGGTCACGTCGCGCAGGGCGCGCACGCCGAGGAGGGCCGCGCCGCGCTCGCACTCCTGCCGGCGCAGGTTGTACTCGGAATCCACCAGGCCGCGGCGCTTTTTCGTGTCGCAGATCACCAGGAGCGGCCCGGCCGCCATCGGGATGGCCCGGTACTCGAGGCTGCGGCAGTCGATCAGCAGGGCGTGGCCGGCCTCTCCCAGCGAGATGATGTACTGGTCCATGATCCCGCAGCGCATGCCGACGAACTCGTTCTCTGCCTTTTGGCACAGGAGGGCGCGCTCCACGCCGCCGATAGTCCATCCGCCGGCCACCTCAAAGGCGTGCGCCGCGGCCAGCTCGATGGCCGCGGAGGAGCTGAGCCCGGCGGCGATCGGCACGTTGCTCGTCACGACCATGTCGAGGCCGCCCAACCGATAGCCGGCCCCCTGTAGCGCCCAGGCCACGGCCCGCTGGTAGTTGTTCCAGGGGTGTTCGGCGCTCTGTTGGACGTCCCCAAGGTCGAAGGACGCGCTTTCGCCCAGGTCGGCGGCGTAGACGTGCACCCCGCTGTCGTTGCGGGGCGAGGCCGCCACTACGACGTGCCGGTCAATGGCGGCCGGCAGCACAAAACCGTCGTTATAGTCGGTGTGCTCACCGATCAGGTTGACGCGGCCGGGCGCCGCCACGACGAAGGCCGGCTCCCCCTGAAACTGTCGACGGTAGGCGGCGGTAGCGGCCGCGGTGAGCCCACCCAGGCGATCCGGTGCTGTTCTAGAGGTCATCGACTTGTCCGGTCTCTATGAGGCGGATGAGATCAGAGAGGCTGCCGCGGGCATCCGCGCGTACCGTGGCCGGGTCGTCCCCGTGGTTGCGGTCTACCCAAAAGGTCTTGATCCCCAGGCGACCGGCCCCCATGTCGGCCTCGGGGCTGTCGCCGACCATGAGGCACTCGTCCGGCCGGCGCTGGAGGCGGTCCAGAACGGTGCGGAAGAAGGCCCGCCGTGGCTTGCAGGCCGACATGACCTCGTACGAGGTGATCCAATCGTAGTGGAACTCCTCATCGGGCACCCCTGCCCAGCGCAAGCGGGCCAGGATCGCGTCGCGCGGGAAAAGCGGCTGGGTGGCGATGGCCACCTGGTAGCCCTCGCGGCGGGCCAGTTCCACCAGACGCCTGGCGTCGGGGTCGACCTGGGTGACCGTGCGCAGCGCGTCAAAGTCCTTGCGGTAGAACCGCTCAAAAAGCGGCATGACCTCGTCAGCAGGGCGCCCGACGCGCGGCAGGAACTCGCGGGCAAAGACCTCCGCGTTGGTGCCGCTGCGCCCGTCGTTGCGCATCATCGCCTCGGTGCCAGCCTGCAGGGCCTCCATGAAGCGGACCGGCGGGCAGACGGTGCGCATCGCCTCCAGGAGGGCCCGATAGTAGGAAGGGCCGAAGGAGTCCATGTCGTTGATGAGCAGGGTGTCGTCGAGGTCTAGAAGCAGTGCGCGTAGGTAAGGCAAGTCCCCATTTCCCTCGCGGGTCGTAGCAGGTTGCGCCGGGCGATGTCAGCCGTCGCGGCCGGGCAGCAGGATGGTCGGTCGTCGGGGCTCTTCCTGCCCCTTGGCAGGCGGCGCAGGCTCGGATTCTTCATCGCCGAGCAAGAGCAGGCCCGAGGTGGTACGGTGCGCCGCCGCCCCCAGGAATTCCGCCTCTTCCTGCTGGCGCTGCGCCTCTTCTTGGCGGGCGCGTGCAGCGCGGGTGAACTCGCGCAACTTGTCGCGAGTGGTGAGTGGGTCGTGGAAGCGGGTGCCCGGGCCGATGAGCGCACGCAGCGCCTCAGCGCGGTACGACAGCAAGTAGGCCATCATGATGTGCCCGTTGTTGCGGAAAAAGTCGTCCCAGGTGGCCTTGCCCCGCTCGGCGACGAAAGTACGGAAGGCGTTGCGGACGTACTCGGCCATGCCAACCTCAAACTCCCCGGGCAGAAGCAGGCTGGCAGAGGTCAGGTGGATGGTCCCCTCCAGCGTGTAGGCCCGCGCCACGAGCACGTCCCCCGGCCTGGCGGAGCGGGCCAGCACGGCGTCTTCCGCCTCCAGGAGGGTCTGGTCGCGCAGCACGTCGAGAAGGGTCAGGCGCGGCGGTTGGGCGCCCTGGACGCGGTAGAGCCCCATCGTCGCCTGAGATATAGCCGCCAGCAGGGGTTGGTACTCGTCGGGCAGCTCACGCCCGGGGCCCTCGGCATACAGTTCGATGGGCCGGCGCCGTTCAGGGCCGACGCGATAGTCGAGCGCGAACCACTCCAGCCAGCGGAGCATGCTGCCCCGGTCGGCCTCGTCGAAACCGCCGGTGTCGTAGGCGCCCCACCAGTAGACCTCGAACGCGGCGTCCACGTCCGCGGTGTGTTCAGGGCCTACGGCGAACTGCTCGATCTCGCTCATGAGCGAGGCGACCATCAGGCTGGCACCCCGGAGCTGTGAGCGGTCCAGCTCGTTGCGCCGCATGCAGCAGTTCTTGTACTTTCTGCCGCTGCCGCACGGACAGGGGGAGTTTCTACCGACTGCGGGCATTCACGCTATCCTCCAGCAAGGCCAACCGAGCGTCACGGTATCCCGTGAACGGCAAGATGGTACCACAGAGGCCGGCGACCGTCAACGGCCCGGCGCGCGGTCCAGCGGTTGGTTGGGCCGTGAGAAGTAGGACTAATCCATCCCTGTTAGTCTTGTACGCCCTCCCGCGCGATGGTAGAATCGATGGGCCACACGGCAGGCGCGTTGGTAGGCGTTGGTACTGCGGAGGAGCCATCATGCGTTTGACACGGGGAGCCGATTACGGGGCGCGGGGCATCATCCACTTGGCCGCCCTGCCGCCGGACTCGGTAGTGCTGGTGAAGGACATCGCTGCGGCCGAGGGCCTCCCCGAGAGCTACCTATCCAAGATCTTCCAGGAACTGGCCAAGGAGGGGCTGGTGCGCTCGCACCGGGGGGCCAAGGGGGGTTTTTCCTTGGCCAGGCCGCCCGAAGAGATCACCCTACGCGAAGTGATCGAGGCAATCGAAGGCCCTATCACCCTGAACCGCTGCCTGTCTCCCTCGGAGAGCTGTGACCGCGAGGAGGTCTGCACGATGCGCCCCGTCCTGGCCGAAGCCCAGGTGCAGCTATTGGCCGTGCTCGACGGGACGACCCTGGCGGACCTCAGCAGCCAGGCGATAGGGAGCATGCCGGCCAGCGCGGCGCTCTAGCCTGCGGCGGCAAGGTCAGGGCAGGATCTCTATCCGCTGCAGCGGCCGCGCCCGGCCCGGCTCCGCCTCCGGCGCCAGATAGAGCCCATAGGTGCCAGGGGCCACCTCGGCCGGCAGCGACAGAACGTGCGCATCGCGGACGATCTCGCCCGGCTCCCATTGTGCCGGCGGCCAGCCCCCGCCGGCAATGCGCAGCGCCTGCTCCCACACCGTCCGGCCGCGCCGGTCACGGAGGGAGGCCACCCAGCCATCGCCGGGCGCGGCGCCCTCCTGCCGCTGCCAGAAGAGCACCAGGCTGGCCGCGTCCCCGCGGTGCAGGACAAGGTCCACCTCGTGCTCTGCACCCAGGCGGTGCAGATTATGCCCCAGCAGGGTTACCCCGTCCCAGGCCATGCTGTCAGGATGCTGCAGGTCCAGCGCGCCCGCCGGCGGCGGTGTGGACGGCGCCACGACGGTAACCGTATCGAGATCTAGGGCGTCACCGAGGGGTTGCCCGGCGGCGGAGACCGCCAGACGGCGGCCGTCGGCGGCAGAGTACAGGCCGATGCGCACCGTATGGGGGCCGGGCGGGGTGCCCGGCCGCACCAGCAGGCCGTAGTAATCCACGATCGTCTCCCCGACGGCCCAGCCCAAGGTGGGGCGGCTGCCGCCGGCGGGCTCGCTGTCGCGCTGCCCGATGATGTTGCCGCGTGCGTCCACGAGGTGGGTAAAGACTTTCAACGGCTCGGGAACCGGCTGCAGGCATTCCCAGAAGAGCGCCAGCTGCACAATGTCCCCGCTGGCCACCTCGTGCGTGCCTAGCGAGTAGCCGCGCAGCCGGATGCTCTCTCCAAAGGTGACCTCGGTGGCCTGCTGCGGCGTTGTGGGCGGCGCCTCGGGGACGGCATAGACCGCCAGGCGCACGTCGCCGAACCAGCTGTCCAGCGTCTTGAAGGCGTGCTGGTCGAGGTAGCCCTCGATGACGCCCTCGGGGTCGCTCTCATCGGTGGCCCACAGGATGGCATAGATGCGCTGGTGCTTGGCGAGCAAGTCGTCGAGGGCGGCCCGGGTGGCCTCCGCGTCGATGGGCCGCTGCAAGGGCAGGGGCACCATCGGCAGCGCGCCCTGGTAGTAGTAGCCCACCGTCTCGATCTGGCCGGGGGCGTTGATGAGGATGGCGTCCTGGGGGCCGGCGGTGGCCTCGATATAACCCACGATGCCGCGATAGTCATCCCGGTAGGTGCGCGGGTCGTTGTAGAGCGCCGCGAGCGACCAGGCCGAGGCCGCCAGCACCGCCCCGGCCAGGCCCACGGTGACCACGTGCCGCAGCCAGGCCCTGCGCGCCACGCGGGCCAGCCAGCCCGCCAGCGCCAGCGCTCCGGCCGCCAGCAAGATGTGGTAGCCCGGCGTGGCCAGGAGCAAGAACTTGGGCTTGTACATCGGCCGGCTCAGTGACAGCCCGTACATGACCAGAACGGGCGCGGCCGCATACAGCGCCGCGATGGCAGTGCCCAGGGCGGAGGTTCCGCCGGGCGTCAGGTCTCTCTGACGGCGGCGCCAGGCGCCCACGCCGGCTGCCAGCGCTGCTACGGCCGGCGCGCTCACGGCGGCCGCCAGCAGGCGCGTCGTGCGCGTGTCGGCGATCGTCACGCCAAAGGCGAACACCTGCGCCGCCCGGGCCAGCAGCCCGCCCAGGCTGAGCGGCGCGCTCACCGCGGGCCAGGAGCGGAGCGACCCCCACGACGCTACCAGCCAGGGCACGTACAGCCCCACGACGAGTGCCTGGAGGGCCCCCCAGGCCAAGAGCGGGCCCCACGGCACGCGGCGCTCCGTCCCGCGCCGCCCCAGGAGCCAGATCAGCACGGCCACGTTCTGCCCCGCCAGCAGGCTGAAGGCGAAATAGTGCGTGTAGGTGGCCAGCGCCGTGGCGAGCACGTACCACACAGAGGCCGCGATGAGCGCCCTCCGCCGGGCAGCCCCGCCCGACCAGGCCTCCAGCAAGCGCACGAAGGCCAGCATCGACAGGCCGCCGAGCAGCGTCACCAGAATGTACATCCGCGCTTCCTGCGAATAGTACACCTGGAACGCCGACATGGCCGCATAGAGCCCCGCCAGCAGCCCTGCCGCCGGGCCGCAGAGGCGCCGGCCAAGCGCCCAGGTCACGGCGACGACGCCGGCCCCGGCCAACGCCGAGAGGCTGCGGACGGCGGCCTCCCCGTCGCCAAAGAGCCGCGTCCAGGCGTGCAGGACGTAGTAGTAGAAGGGGGGGTGTATGTCCAGCGCGGCGCTGCGGGTGATAGTGGCCAGGTCGCGGCCGGCTAGCGCCACGCTGGTGCCCTCGTCGTTCCAGAGGCTCTGTGCGTCGAGGCGGTAGAGACGTAGACCCAGCGCCAGAAGGAGCAGGGCCGCCAGGGCCAACCACAGGCCCCACCGCCGCCATCTTTCAGCCATGGTGCCGTGCTCCGCGGGCGCGGAAGCCGAGCGCACCAGCCGCCAGCAGCAGCACCGCCAGCCCGCCGCCCAGCCAGGCGATCCAGGGGAAGGGGCGCCGCCAGGCGATGATCGCGTCGAGCCCCACCTCGCCGCCCGTGGCCGTCAGGACGGCCGTATGCCGCCCGTAGGGCAACCTTTCGCCCACGCCGACCGCCGTGGCGTCCACCGGCAGGCCGCGCGGCGCAGGGCGCAGGGGTGCCGCTCGCCCGTCGATGGTGGCCGTCAGGCGGCTGGCCTCGGCCGCGTCGCGGAGCACCACCGCCAGGTCGCTGCCCCAGTAGTCGAACACCACCGTGGCGCCTTGGCTTCCGAGGGCATAGCCACCCAGCACGGCGGCGCTGTCCTCCCGGTGCTCCCACGGGCCGGCATAGTCGAGCGCCCAGTGGTCCTCCTGGTGATAGCCGAGGGAGAGCGTCGGCGCGCCGCGTGCCAGGCTCGCCATGGCCCCGTACACCGGCAGCGGCGTAAAGTCCGGCTCCAGCATGCGAAAGTAGTACCAGGCCTGCTCGCGTTCGGCGTCGGAGGGGCGCCGGAAGAACCAGTAGTTCATGACGCCCAGCCACGGCCACTCGGCCTGCGCCCGGCGGTAGGCCGCCACGGTGTACTCGGCCTGGCGCTGCTCCGTGACGCGGCCGTAGGGGAACTCGGCCAAGTCGGTTGGCGCGGCGTTCCAGCCCACTTCAGTGGCCCAGATCGGCTTGTGCGCATCCCCATGACGCACCATGGCCTCGCGAAGGAGCTGTACGCGGGAAAAGTTGGTGCGCCGCGCGCCGAGGCGCTGGTCCTGCGGGCCGGTCCACAGGCCATAGGTCTGGGCGCCCATCACGTCAAAGTAGGCGCCGGCTCCGGCGGCGTACATCCCTTCCAGGTAGGTCAGGTCGCTCAGGTTGCGGGGGCCCTGCTCGATCGTCTGCGCCAGCCCGGCCGCCACGATAACGCAGTCCGGATCGGCCTCCTTGGCCCGCAGGTAGGCGATGCGCAGGAGCTCGGTGTAGGCGGCGGCGTCGACGGCCTGGTCGCCCCATTCGGGAAAGATGTTGGGCTCGTTCCAGATCTGGTAGTAGCGCAGCCGGCCTCGGTAGCGGCTGACCAGCGTGTACACAAAGTCGCCATAGTCGGCATAGTCGTCCGGGGGCCCCTTCTCCCAGCCGGGCGCGTTGCCCACGGCGCGCGACCAGGCCGGCGGATTGTCCAGCCGGGCGATGATCTCCAGCCCGTGGCGGTCGGCCGCCTCGACGATGCGGTCGTATTTGGCCCAGGCGTCCTGGTCCCACTTGTGATCCCAAAAGTCCCCCTTGGCCGAGATCTCGATATCTTCCCAGGGGAACTCCTGGCGCACCCAGTGAAAGCCCGCCTCGGCGATGAACGCCAGGGTGCGCTCGACCTTCTCCGGCTCGGCCTCCTGCTCGAGGAAAGTGTTCACGCCATACGGCGAGAGGCCGGCGTGCTGCAGGGGCGCGTAGGGGCTGGTGCGGGGCGCGGGATGGGTAAGCGTCAGGTAGGCGAGCGCCAGGCTGCCCTTGACCTGCTGGCGCAGGTCCTCCTCCCCCGTCCAGGAGCGCATACGGGCCCGGATGGGAACGGCACACAGGGCCACCAGCGCCGCCGCCACGACGAGCAGGAGGCCGGCGCCCAACAGCCAGCGACGCGCGGCGGCCGGCCGGCCGGTCTGTTTCGACATAAATCAGGGTACCTCACTGTGGGCGCCGCACGGCCGACGGGTGCACCCGGCAGCCGGGGGTAGAGGCGAACACACGGGAGCGGTTCCTATCACGCTCGCCGGCGGGTGGTGCGCCTGGGAGCCTTGGCCTCCGCCTCACGGCCGCGGTAGGGCGCACAGTCGAGCAGGATGTGCGTGCAGCGGTCGCTGTTTTCCAGGCGCCCGCGCAGGCGCTCGTCGAGCTTTTCCCATCCGGCGGCTGAGATGGTAAAGACGGTGGCGCTGCCCGCCACATAGCGGTGGTTCAGGATCTGGAAGAGTTTCTCCTCCGCCCAGTCGGTGGCGCTGTGCGACCCCAGGTCATCGAGGACCAGGAAGGGCGCCTGGCGCACCTCGTTGAAGCGGCGATCGTACGACACCGCGCTCCCCGGCTGGAAGGTGGCCCGCAGATAGTCCAGCAGGTCGGGCACCACCATGAACAGCACGCGCATGCCGCCGCGCTGCACCTTGTTGGCAATGGCTGCTGCCAGATGCGTCTTGCCGACGCCGAATCCGCCGCGGATCACCAGCCAGTTGGCCGGGTCCTCGGCATAGTCGGCTGCCTGGCGCAGCGCCCGGCGCACACCCACAATGCCCCGGTCCGACATGGTGCTGAAGGTCATGCCCTGGTAGGGGTCCAGGCTGCCGAACCCACGCGGACGGCCGTCCACGCGGAAATCGGGCACGTAAAAGTCGAGCATCTGCACCAGCTGCCGGTCTCCGAGGCGTGAGGCCAGGCGCGGGTCCATCTCACCGATGGTCTGGTTGGTGGTGATCACCGTGGGCAGCTTGGCGTTGTAGCGGTAGTTCAGCAGTTGGTAGAGCTTTTCGACGGCCCAGGGCGTGGCGTTCTGCGTGCCAAAGTCGTCCAGGATCAGGAGCTCGACCGTGCGCACCAGGTCAAAGTGTTCGTCGTACGAGACGGGGCTGTTCGGCGCATAGGAGGCGCGTAGCCGGTCCAGTAGGTCCGGGACCACCTCAAAGAGGACCGGCAGCCCTTGCTCGGCGCGGTGGTTGGCGATGGCCGCGGCCAGGTGCGTCTTGCCGCAGCCGTGGGTGCCGCGCATCAGCATCCAGCCGGAGGGGCCCTGCGCGTACTCGCGGCAGATGCCCAGCAAAGACTGCAAGTGCATGGAGGCCTCGGTGGACTCGAGCCCCTGCGTCTCGAACGCATCAAAGGTCATGCGCTGGAGCTGCTCGAGGTTGCCGGCGCGCCGCAGACGGGCCAGGCGCAGGTCCCTGATCTCTACGCGCTTGCAGCGGCAGGGGACGGCCTTGCCGAACTGCGGGTGCCCCACGGGCACGTCCAGCCGCACGTAGCCCGCCCCGTGGCAGATCGGGCAGGTATCGCGTTGCTCGGCTTCGCCGAGGTCGTCTGGGTTCAGTGGCTCGTCACTCACAGCCGGCGCCTCTGCTTGTTGGGGCCGTTGGCCAGGCCATCGTCCTTGCCCGTGCTGGCCCAACGTTCCAGGATGCTCTTGACGTACCGCCAGCGGCGGGCGTTGTTCTGTGCCGCGATCTGAAAGGCCTCCTGGATCCACTCGGTGGGGTAGGTGTCCTCCGCCTCGAGCAGTTCCTCGGCCAGTAGCGGCTGGAGGAGCCCGATGTTCTGCTCATAGAGATCCAGAATCCGCGGACGGGCGCGCTGCAGGTGTGGCTCGCGCACCGGGCCGCTGCGCTCTAGGATCAGCTCGCCGTGCCGCACCTCGCGCACGGCGCGGCGCCCCTGGGGGGTGTTCACAAAGAGATAATCGAGCTCGTCGCCGTCCTCGCCGACGCGCAGATGGAGGAGCGAGCCACGCCGCACGGCCCTGTCAATGGCGGCGTGCAGCCGGGGCAGCGCGTCCCCCTCCCCTCCGGAAAGCAACGCACTGAGCAGCGGCCCTTCGGCCTCCAGCTCGGGGACCGTCAGATAGCGGGGATAGCCCTTCTGACGGTACAGCGACCAGATCATGTACAGCGTGAGCTTGAGCTCATCCAGGTCATCGATCTGGACGAGTAGTTCGGAGAAAAAGAGATCCGGCACCGGCGTAAAGCGATTCTGGCCCTTCGAGAAGCCCTGGAACGATGTCATAGAGCGCCAAAGTCATCTTCGAGGGAGAACCCTTCATCCACGCTGTGCACGTCCAGATCGGAGAACCTGGTCAGGTTAGGGTCAAAGTGCAGCGAGATCATATCGGTCGGGCCGTTGCGGTGCTTGGCGACGATGATGTCGGCAATGTTGGCCCGGGCGGTGTTCTCGTCGTACATCTCATCGCGGTAGATGAACATCACCACGTCGGCATCCTGCTCGATGGAGCCGGAATCACGCAGGTCAGAAAGCACCGGCCGGCGGTCCTGGCGACTCTCGACGGCACGCGAGAGCTGCGAGAGGGCCACCACGGGGACGTTCAGCTCGCGGGCCAGGCCCTTGAGGGCGCGCGAGATGTACGAGATCTCTTGCACGCGGTTCTCACTGCGGCGTTCCCCGCCCTGCATCAGCTGCAGATAGTCGATGATGATCAGGTCCAGGTCGTACTCGGCAGCCAGCCGCCGCGCCTTGGTGCGGATCTCCATCGGCGATGGCGAGGGCGTGTCGTCGATAAAGATGTTGACCTGCGACAGCGTGCCGCTGGCCTGGGTAAAGCGCTCCCACTCGACGTCCTCGATGCGCCCGAGGCGCAGACGCTGGCTGTCGATGCCGGTATGCGCCGAGATCATGCGCTGTACGAGCTGGTCGGCGGACATCTCCAGGGTGAAGATCGCCACGACCGCGTTGCTCTTGAGCGCCGCGTTGGAGGCCATCGACAAGGCCAGGCTGGTCTTGCCCACGCCGGGCCGCGCCGCAATGATCAGGAGGTCCGAAGGCTGCAGGCCGCCCAGCAGCCGGTCCAGGTCAGAAAAGCCGGTGGGTACGCCGAGGGTCTCGTCACGGTGCTCGACGAGGAACTCGACGCGGTCATAGTAGCGGCGGATGACGTCACTGATCGGCTCCAGGGCGCGGCTGATGCGCCGCTGCGAGACGTCAAAGAGGATGCGCTCGGCCTGATCGATGACCTCATCGACCTCCTCGCGCTCCTCGTAGGCCAGCGCGGCGATCTCGCCGGCGGCCGTGATCAGGCGCCGCATGATGTGCGTGCGCTCGACGATGCGCCCGTAGAACTCGACGTGTACCGAGGTGGGCACCATGCTGATCAGCGACGTGAGGTAGGGCGCGCCGCCGACCATCTCCAGCTCGCCGCGACGGGCCAGCTCGTCTACCAGGGTCACAAAATCGGCCGGCTGGCGGCGCTCGTGCAGGGTGGCGATGGCGCGGTAGATGGCCTGGTGAGCCTCACGGTAGAAATCGTCCGCCTGCAGAAAGGCCCCGACCTTGATGATCGCGTCGGGGTCAATCAGCAGGCTACCCAGGACGGACTGCTCGGCTTCGATGTTTTGGGGGGGCAGGCGATCCAAGTTATTCCTCGTCTTCCAGGCCGTCCAGGTCCAGAGAGTCCACAAAGTCGCGGAAGACGTCCAGCCCGTCCTCCTTGGGGGTGGCGCCCACGGCCAGCTGCGGTGATTCGACGATGCCGGCGGAATCCATCACGGCCTCGTCGGCATAGATGGGGGCCGAGGCGCGCAGCGCGACCGCGATGGCATCGCTGGAGCGCGAGTCGATCATCAGCATCTGGCCGCCCTTGTTGACGGCCAGGCGTGCATAGTAGGTGTTGTCGCTCAGTTCGGTGACCAGTACGTACTCGAGCACCCCGCCCATCTCGGCAATGACGTTCACGAGCAGGTCGTGCGTAAGGGGCCGGGCCACGCGGGCTCCTTGTAGCTTGAGGGCGATCGACTCTGATTCCGCCGTGCCAATAAAGATGGGCAGGTAGCGCTCTCCGTCCGCCTCGCGCAGCACGATGACGCGATGTCGCGAGAGCAGGCTGTACAGGACCGAGTATACCCTCAACTCGATCATCAGCGCGCTCCTCCTTCCATCGACGGGGACCTAGTGACTCGATTATAGCACAGTCGACGTGGCCTCACAACAGATCTGCGCCGAGACCACCCATGTATTACCCCTTCTACAGCAATACACCGATGAATCGCCTCCCGGCCGAGCCCCGCCGCCCGACGGTGCCTTGCCCTGCCGCGCGGCCCGCTTATACTGCCCGCGCAGGCCCCGCCACCCCTGGGAAGGAGAGTTCCACGCCATGGTCCGTACGATAGTCGGGTTGGATATCGGCGGCACCAAGTTCGCCGTCGTCGAGGGGACCCTCACGGGAGATATCCTGGCCCGTGAGCAGCAGCCCACCCTGGGCCAGGAAGGCTTTGAGGGGACCTTTGCGCGGCTGTGCGGGTGTGTCGGCGCCGCCCTCCGCGCCGCGCGGGCTGAGGGGCGGCAGCCGCTGGCGCTGAGCGTATCGATCGGCGGCCCGCTCGACACGGCCCGCGGCATCATCTACTCCCCGCCCAACCTGCCCGGCTGGGACGCCGTGCCGCTCAAGGACCTTCTTGAGGCGCGCTTTGGGCTGCCAGCCCACGTACAGCACGACGGGGCCGCCGGGGCCCTCGCCGAGTGGCGCTTTGGCGCGGGGCAGGGCGCCCGCAACCTGATCTTCCTGACCATGGGCACCGGGCTCGGCGCTGGGTTGATCCTCAACGGGCAGGTCTACCGCGGCGCCACGGACCTGGCCGGCGAGGTCGGGCACCTGCGCATCGCCCCCGACGGGCCCGAGGTCTACGGCAAGCGCGGATCGTGGGAGGGCTACTGCGCCGGCCCCGCCTTTGCCAGGCTGGCACGCGACATGTTCCCCGCCCGCTGGGGCGCCGGCGTGACGACGCCGGAGGTCGCCGACCTGGCCCTGGCCGGGGACGCCGAGGCGCTGGCCGTGGTGCGACGCGTGGCGGACTACTTTGGGCAGGGGCTGGCCATCCTGGCCGACCTGCTCAACCCCGAGGTCATCGTGGTGGGGAGCATGGGCGTGCGCCTCGGCGAGGTGTTGCTGGCCCCGGCGCGCGAGGCGATGCGTCGCGAGGCGCTGCCCGGTGCGTTCGCCGCCTGCCGGGTGGTGCCGGCGGCCCTCGGCGAGCGGATCGGTGACGTCGCCGCCCTGTGCGCCGCGATCGAGGCGCTGCGAGGTGCGGGCTGACGTAGGGGGGTGAAAGCGCCGTGCTGGCCCCCGGCGGTTGACAGCGCCCTCCCGCCGGCCTACGCTTCGGGCGCGCCACCCCACGAGACGGGAGGGAACACGCCGTGCCCACTGCGCGCCCCAACTTTATCGTCTTTCTCACCGATGACCAGGGCTATGCCGACCTCTCCTGTATGGGAGAGACGGATTTCCGCACGCCGCACCTGGATCGGTTGGCTTCCTCGGGCGTGCGCTTCACGGACTGGTACTCCAACTCGCCCGTCTGTTCTCCGTCGCGGGCCGCGCTCCTCACCGGGCGCTACCCGGGGAATGCCGGCGTGCGCGCCATCCTGGCCGGCCATCGCACGGCGAGTGGTCTGCCGCAGCACGTCACCACCCTGGCGACGTCCCTCGGCGAACTGGGCTACCGCACAGCCATGGTCGGCAAGTGGCACCTGGGGCTGGCGGCCGGCAGCCGGCCGGGGGACCACGGCTTCCAGGAGTGGTTTGGCTTCCTGGCCGGCTGCGTGGACTATTACTCGCACATCTTTTACTGGGGGCAGGGCCGCGGCCACGATCCGCTCCACGACCTATGGGAGAACGACCGCGAGGTCTGGCACAATGGCCAGTACCTGACCGACCTGATCACCGAGCGGGCCGTGCAGTTCATCCGGCGCGCGGCGCGCGAGGGACGCCCTTTCTTCCTCTACGTGCCCTACAATGCACCGCACTATCCGATGCACGCCCCCCAGAAGGTTGTGGACCGCTTCCCGCACCTGGCCCCCGATCGCCGCATCATGGCGGCCATGCTCAGCGCCGTGGACGACGGCGTGGGCGCCGTGCTCGCCGAGCTGGAGCGGCAGGGCATCCGCGAGAACACCTGCATCCACTTCCAGTCGGACAATGGCCCCTCCCGAGAGACGCGCAACTGGCTCGACGGCACCCCCGATCCCTACTATGGCGGCTCGGCGGGCCTGCTGAAGGGGCACAAGTTCAGCCTATACGAAGGGGGTATCCGCGTGCCGGGCCTGCTCTCCTGGCCGGCGCGCATCCCGGCGGGGCAGGTGATCAGTGAGCCGGCGGCGGCCATGGACGTCTTCCCCACCTTCCTGCGGGCGGCCGGCGGCGATCCGGCGCGCTACGAGCTCGACGGCCGGGATCTGCTGCCGATGGTGGCCGACGGTCAGCCCGGCCCGCACGAGGCCCTCTTCTGGGAGATGAACGACCAGACGGCCGTGCGACGCGGCCCCTGGAAGCTAGTGCTGAACGGCCGTTTGGTAGAAGGTGCTGCCCCTGAAGACGCCGTACACTTGGCCAACCTGGCCGAGGACATGGGCGAGCGGCATAACCTGGCCGCTACCCATGCGGGCCTCGCCGCGAGCCTGCGCCGCGAGGCCGAGGACTGGCGACGATCTATCGAGGACCGCTGGGCGCGCGAGTACGAGCCGCTGTCTCGGGGGCCGAACGGGGTCCCTCTGACGACTACCTATCCGCGAGGTGCATAGCCGTATGAGGATCACCGACGTCAAGCCGTATCCCGTGTGGGTGGGGCATCGCAACCAGATGCTCGTCAAGATCGAGACGAACGAGGGCCTGTACGGCTGGGGCGAGGCCGGCCTGTCAGGCCGCGAGCTGGCCGTCACGGGGGCCGTGAAGCATTTCCGCGAGTTCCTGCTGGGGCGTGACCCGCGGCAGATCGGCCGGCTGTGGCAAGAGATGTACCGCAGCCAGTACTTTGAGGGGGGCCGGGTCCTTACGGCGGCCATGTCGGCCATCGACATCGCCCTGTACGATATCCTCGGCAAGGCGCTCAACGTGCCCGTCTACCAGCTCCTGGGCGGCAAGCAGCGCGACTATGTCCCCTGCTTTGCCACCACCCGGGGCGCTACCGCCGAGGAGCTGGTCGAGGACGTGCGCCTGCTCTTGGGCGAGGGGTGGACGGCCATCCGCACCGGTATCATGCACCCCAAGACCGGCGACCCCCAGCTTTTCGACCCGCGCGCCTCGATCGGCCCCACGGCCGCGGCGCTCAGCAGGGTCCGCGAGGAGCTGGGCCACGACTTTGTGCTGGGCATCGACTACCATCATCGCCTGACGGTCGCGGAGGCGGCCTCGTTCTGCCAGCGGATGCCCTCGGGCACGCTGGACTTTATCGAAGAGCCGATCCGTGACGAGACGCCGGAGGCCTACGAGGCCCTGCGCACCATGACCGACGTCCCCTATGCCATCGGGGAAGAGTTCGCCAGCAAGTGGCAGTTCCTGCCGTACATCGAGCGGGGCCTTACCCAGTTCGCCCGTGTTGACGTCTGTAACGTCGGTGGGCTGACCGAGGCGATGAAGGTGGCCGGCTGGTGTGAGGCGCACTATATCGACCTGATGCCCCATAACCCGCTGGGGCCGGTGTGCACGGCGGCCACGGTGCACCTGGCCGCGGCTGTGGCCAACTTTTCCTGGCTGGAGATACGCCGCAGCCCCACCGAGCAGGGCCGCTTCTATGACTCGACGCTCTTCCCCACGCAGCCCGAGGCCCAGGGAGACAGGATCCTCCTGCCCAGCGGCCCGGGCCTGGGGGTCGAGGTGGACGAAGAAGCCGTCCGCAAGCAGACCTTCGCCTTCTGGGAGGCGCCCCATTACCGCCGCCCCGACGGCTCGGTGACCAACTGGTAGCACGCCCGACGCACAAGCCCTCCCACGGACAGCCTGATGTCTCAGGCGTCTCGTGGGAGGGCTTGGTGGTTCGGCCGATGGCCTACAGCCAGCAGTTCACCAGGGCTGCGCCGTTGACCCGCTCCAGCTGGTAGGTCTCCTCACCGCGCACGACCATGGCGCAGCCGTCCGAGCCGAGATCCCACAGCCGCCCGCGCAGGAAGACGTTCATACCGTAGGTGGCCTCCGACGAGTCGATCCGCCCGATCATGGCGTACCGCACCCAGGCCTCGCCCTCGGTGAGCGCGCCGACGTGGGCGGGGTCCACGTCATCCGGGGCTGCCTGGCCAGAGTAGCCCGCCCAGGGCCTGTCCCAGGCGCCGTCCCCCGGGGTGAACGACACCACCACGACGATCTCGGCCCCTTTGCTGCGCAGGACCTGGTAGGGCGCCGGATACCACGAATCGGCGCAGACCAGCACGCCCATCTTGCCGCAGGGCGTGTTCAGGACGGGCAGGTCGCTCAGCTTGCCCGGGGCCACAAAGGGAACCTCGTCGGCGGTGGGGTACACCTTGCGCGACAGGCCGACCGCGGCGCCGTCAAAGCGATACACGGCCGACACGTTGGCCAGCGGGCCCTTTCCGGAGACAAGCCGTCCCCCTTCCAACCGCGGCGAGGGGAGCAGGATCGATCCTGCCACGATGGTGATGCCGTAGGTCCGCGCCAAAAGCGAGAAGGTGGACTGGTAGGCCGCCGTCATCTCTTCGGCCTTTAGGGCAAAGAGGGCCGCACGGCTGCGGTCGCGCGCCCGCGCGCCCAGCCACCTGCCCAACCAGGCCAGGGGATGCGCCATGGCCAGGGAGCGCATGGCGGTGCCCACGTCATCGGCGCGATGCACCCGGGGCCCCTCGCCGACGGCGACCAGCCAGGCGCCCAGATACTCGGGGAACACGACCACGGTGTGGTCGGTGAGCCAGCCGCGCTGTTGGGCGGCGTCCAGGTAGGTGTTCAGTCGCAGCGAAAAGCTCTCCGCAGACAAATAGTCCGCCGGACGCATGTAGGGCTGAATCCCCAGCAGATTACCGCGCTGCCCCGGTTCGCCAAGTTCGACGATGTCTCTGATGTCCTGTGTGCTCAACGGTGTCCTCCAGGGGCGTGCCTACTCTGTCACCGGCGGCGCCGGGCGCGGCCGTGGGACGGTCCCAGCGCAGGGCTTCGCCCCGCGGCAGCGCGCGCTAACAGCCGGGCATGACGTCGGCCAGGAACCTGGCGATGGCGTCAGAGAAGCTCTCCATGTGGGTCACCGGGGTGTGCGGGGCACCCTCGATGAGGATCATCTGGTGACGGACCCCGTGGCGTTCGAGAGTGGCGGCCAGGGCCTCGCTATTCCCGTGGGGCACCAGGGCGTCGGCCGTCCCGTGCACGATGATAGTGGGCGGATAGCGCCCGTCCACCTCGGCCAGCATGTCCGTGGCGAAGGGGCTTCCCCACAGGTTCACCAGTGCGGCGATGGCCGGCACGCCGGCGCTGGGGCCCTCGGTGGCTTCCAGGGCGCAGAGGTTGACGGCCGTCATCCCGCCCGCCGAACCGCCCCCCACGACGACGCGTTCCCCGTCGATGCCGAACTGGCCCGCATGGGTCCTGATCCAGGCCAGCGCCGCGCGGCAGTCGTCTGCGGCGTCGCGCATGGTGCCGGCCAAGTCATCCATCGGGTTCTCGCGGACGCGGTAGTCACAGGAAAAGCACACGTAGCCCCGGCGGGCAAACTCGCCCGCGATGCGGACGATGTAGCGCTGTTGCTTGTCGTTCCCCGGGCGGAAGCCACCGCCGTGGATCCACAGGATGGCGCGTCGCTTGGCGCGCGCATCTTCGGCAGGGAGCGTCACGTCGAGGCGCAGCTCCTCGGGCGCGCCCAGGTGGTTGGTGGCGGTGTGGAAGACGATGTCCTCCTGGCGCTCCACTTCTGCGAAGGTCTTCTCAATGTAGCCGCAGTCATCCTTCATATCAGCTCCCTGATGGGCTATCATGGGTGTTGCGTTGCCAGGCGCGCACTCGCGGGCACCTAGCACAACCAGCATAGCCGAGGGCGGCTCTCTGCGCAACCAGAGGGGGGGTTGCCGTACAGAGTACTGTAGGGTACAACGGAGCGGCGTTCCTGCCGGGCGCGCGACGGTTCATGTGGCCGCGTCCGGCGATAGGACCCGCCTAGGGAGATAGGAGAATCACCATGGCACCATCGGCCAAGAAGCGCCCCGATATCGTCACCGTCATCGCCATCTATCACTTGTTCGAAGCGGCCATGTTCCTCATGGGTCTGCTGGTTCTTGCCGTTCTGGCCGTCGTCATCCTCACCGGCGCTCGCGGCGAGCCGGGCACTCTGGTGCCGGTCGCCCTTGCCGCTGTGGGCGGTATGTTCCTGTTTGCCCTGGCGGCTGCCAACGTCGCCGTGGGCTGGGGGCTCCTGACGCTGCGGAACTGGGCGCGCTGGGGAGCCATTTTCCTGAGCGTCCTCCGCCTGCCCAACATCCCCATCGGCACGGCTATCGGCGGGCTGATCATCTACTTTCTGCTGCAGGACGAGGCGGTTGCCGCCTTTGCGGCGGACTGACCCCGGCCGCCCGGGCGCCTGGACAGACGAAAAGAGCCCCGCCAGATTCTGGCGGGGCTCCTGCTATCGCGCGACGAGAGGGCTATTCCTGCGCCTCAAAGTTCAGGCGCAGCACCCAGTCGAGGAACTTGAGCTCCATGCCGGTGGCGGGCAGGTCCGCCTCACAGTACATGGAGTCATAGTGCTTAAAGCCGGTGATGGCCTGTTCCTCGCCGTCGATGGTCAGGGGGCCCTCCCAGCCGAAGGCCAGCGTCTGGCCGCGCAGGTTGGCGTAGGTCACCTTCAGGGCCTCCAGGTCGACCTCGGGCGGGGCAGCCAGGATCTTTTCCTGGAACTCCTCGAACGTGCCATCGAGGGCCGCGCGCCCCATCTGGCAGACCCAGATGTTCTTTCTGCCCTGGGAGCGCAGCTCACGGAAGGCGTTCTGGCCGGTGACGATGCGCTCCAGCCCCTGGGCGGCGTAGAGAGCGATATAGCCGTCGCCGGCCTTGCCAAAGGCCCAGCCGTCCTGGAGGGCGTGCTCCTCGAAGGCGTACTCGGGGAAATAGGCGTGGGTGAAGCCGAGCCAGTCGTCCTCGGGCAGGTCGTGGATGGCGAACAGCACGTCCTTCCACTGCGCCACGCGCGGCAGGACATAGTTGCCGTGCCAGTAGTTGGGCCGGTGCGACCCCTCTTCGCTGACCTTGGAGGGATGGGTGACGAACACCACCGCGTCGGGCCCCATGGTCGCCTGCCAGATATGCTGCTGGTAGCCCTTCTGGCCGGGACGGTAGTCCTGGGCAGAGGCCAACATATAGTCCGGCGTCTTGTAGGTGACCTTGTCGACCCCCCAGCCGGTCGGCCCGTTCACGTCAGTGCCCTCGCCGGTACTCCCAGCGCCGTGCCGCTCGCGGTTCCAGACCTCCTCGGGCTTGTCGATGGCCACGGCGTAGAGCAGGTCATGGACCTGATATTGCTTGGCGCAAGCCAGGGCCACGCTGCCGCGGATGCTCTCGTTGAAGCAGCCCATGCCCCAGGCGATGCGCTGAATCCCCGAGGTTGCCTCGCGGCGGCCGCCCTTGATGTAGGGGGTGTACGTGCGCCCGTGCGTCGAGCCAAAGACGCCCTTGAAGGAGTTGAGCGCCATGGTAAAGAACATCTTGTCCAGCACCACGGCGGCCATCTCCTGGAGGTCCCCGTCCTCGCAGAGGTCGACGAGGTAGGCCAGCGCCAGGATGTCCTCCTCAAAGTAGCAGTTCGAATCCCACTCCTGGAAGCCATAGTGGGCGCGCTGTTGGAGCCACTCGTGGGCCAGGCGCGTCCCCTTCTCCAGGTGCCAGGCGCCCGTCTCGTTGACGTTCGTGAACACCCGCTCGGGGAACATCTGCCCGGCCAGTACCTCGCAGGTATGGAAGAGGATGGAGTGGTTCTCCGTCCGGTAGCACATGGCGTCGGCGCCGGGCTCGTCGTCCCAGTACTTGAAGTTCAGGACGCACTCTTCCATCGGGGCCCGCAGGTCCGCCGGGAAGCTCTCGTCGTCGACGTAGCGCGCCAGGATGCCGAGGATGCCCACCAGGTAAAAGTCGCTGCAGTCCTCGCGCATATTGATCTTGTCGAGCGCTTTGATGATCACCTGCGGGTCGAGGCGCTTCCAGAGGCCCAGCTCCATCTTGGCGATCTCGCTGTAGAGACTGCCACCCAGGCGATAGGCCGCGTCGCGCAGCGCTTCGATGCGGCGCTCGTCGTAAGAGCCGTAGGGCTGCTCGGAGAACTTGTTGCGGAAGGCGTAGAGCGAATACTCTTTCTGCACCCGCATGTTCGCCTCATAGTACTCCTCCGGAGGAGCCATGAGGAACAGGCGCAGTTCGCCCTCGGGGACCTCGTAGGCGCGCACCATCTTCTGCGACTTGCCGCCGATGGCCACGGGGTGGGCCTCGGCGTAGATGCGGCCATCCGGCTTCTGCAGCCGAGCGCCCATCTTGGAGGAGATGGCCATGTCTTCCGGCCAGTTGAGCTGCACGACCTGATCGCTGACGTACACGTCACGATCGAGGGTGGTGTGGTCCAGGATGTTCTCCAGCATCAGGCGGCGGCCGATGGACATGTTGGTGACGGGCACGCGCACGGGCCGCTCGGGGTGCTCGAGGCCCTGGATCTGCAGGGCCATCGCATAGGGGCATTCGCGGGCGGCGACTTCCTCAAACCGCACCAAGATCTCGTTGAGGCCATCCTTGAGCCCGGCCTGGAAGGCCACGCTCCTGGGGTCCTGGTGAGAGAAATGCTCCTGGCGATGGACGTGGGCGCCGTTGATCCACACGTCCGCCGGGCCGTTCGTCGTCAACACCATGTCCACCTGCTGGTCACCGGTGGCCAGTACGCCGGTGAAGCCCCAGCTGCGCAGGTAATGCGTGGTGTGGTAAAAGGCGGTCATGTCCACCAGGTGGTCGTCCAGCGCTCGGTAGGGGCGCCAGCGCAGATCCGCGCCATCGATCGAGAAGGTGGCCATCTCGAGCGGTGCGTCAGCGATCAGCGACTCTGGCGTGTAGTAGTGTTGGGCGATCTGAAGTTTATAGTCCGCGCCCTGGAACTGCTCCAGGTTCTCGACGCTGATGGCCTGGGGACCTGCGTACAGCCACTGGTGCACAAAGCCGTCGCGCAGGTCGTACTCGACATAGTACGTTTGCATGGGCTGAGACTCCTCCTGGTGTGCTGCGAAGCACTAGTCTGGCGTACCTCGTCTGCCGATTATAGCAGGGTCGGGAGTATCTTGGCAACGCGGCGCGGTGTGGCGATGCCGCCGGCCCGCACGCCCGCTCCTGGCCAGACAGCGGCGGAGGTCCAGGGCCGACGCGGCCCTGGACCTCCGCCGGGCAACTACTTGAGCCCGCCGGGCAGCTTGTTCGGATACTTGTAGTAGGCGTTCATGGCCTGGTTGTGCTCGAGGGACATGATCGTCTCCAGCACTTCCTGAGCCTGGTCGTACGAACGCGTATGGTGGTTGTCCAGCACGTTGTACAGTAGCATCGAGCGGTCAGCCGTCTTGATCGCCTCGAGCGTGCGCTCCATGTGGAGCCAGTCAGGATAGATGCACTCGAGCATGATCTTGCGCGGCAGGGGCTGCACGCGGATCGGCTGGATCCCCTTGATGTTGACGATGGCCGGCACTTCCACGGCCACATCGTCGGGCAGGCCCGCCAGGGCCCCCTGGTTGGGGACGTTGACCTGGAACTGGCCCTCGTTGTTGTTCACCAGGGCATCGATGATCGGCACGTGCTGCTCGCGTGAGCGGTCCGAACCAAAGATGTCCACCGGCCGCACCTTGGGGTCAAAGGCAGCCTTGGTGATGTCAGCGAACTTTTTCTCCTTGCTGTCGATGATGTTGTCGCGGCCGGCGGGCGTGTCACCGCCGCCGATCGGCTTGCCGTACCAGCGCAGGCGGGTCTCGGGGTCGGTGTGGTACCACCAGCCGCCGTTACGCGGCGTGTCTCCGATCGGCATCAGGCCGTACATGCGGTACTGGTTCATGGCCGCCGGAGACATCTGCGCGGAATAGCCCTTGTCGGCCTCCTTCTCGCGCCAATACTTCTCGGCATCGTTCTCGATCCAGGCGTCGATCAGCGGGTAGGCGTCCTTGCCCTCGTAGAGAAAGTGGGTCATCCAGATGTTATGGTTG
>JAAZBY010000298.1 GCA_012513595.1 Chloroflexota bacterium | reverse complement strand
CGCAGCAGCCCCTCCCCGGCCAGGAGGTGCACGGTGCGGTAGACGGTGGCCAGGCCCAGCTCGGCGTGCAGCGGCCGGGCGCGGCGCAGGATCTCCTGCGGCTCCAGCGGGACCTCGGCGCGGCGCAGCACGTCGATCACGGCGCGCCGCGGCCCGGTCAGCCGGTGCCCGGCCGCCTCCAAAGAGTTGCACCACGCGTCCATACCGCCCCCTTACTGAGAACGCTTCTCAGTAGCCATTATACCATGAACGGGGACAAAGTCGAGGCAGGGAGGAGAGGAGGAGCACCGCGCGGGGGCTCCCTCACGACCCCCGGGGTTTCCGGCCCGTCCCCGGGCCGAACCCCGGGGGTCTGTCCTGCGGCGCGCTCCCCTGTGCTGGCGGGATTCCTGCCGCCTTTTAGACCCCCGAGTTCCCGGCCGCGGACGGCCGGAAGAACTCGGGGGTCGTGACCGTCCCCGGGCCGAACTCCGGCGGTCTGTGTGGCGGCGCGCTGCCCTGTGCCGGCGGAAGGGCTCCCGTCAGCCCTCTCCTCTCTCCCCTTCCTCTTCCACCGCCGCTACCCGGCGGAACTCTTGCCGCAGGGCCCGGTAGGCACGGTCCACGTCCCCGGCCTTGCTCGCCGCGTTCGACAGGTGCGTGCCGTACAGGATCTGCCACTCCCCGTCCAGCGCCGCAAACCGCTGGCTCAGGGCGCGCAGGTCGTCGCGCACCTGCTGGGCGCCCTCGCTCAACCGCTTGGCGTGCACGCCCGCCTTGATCAGCTCGATCTTGGTCGCCAACGTCAACGGCGAGACCACCTGCACCCCCCGCCGGGCAAAGTCCCGCAACAGGTCGTGCCCCTCGCGCAGCAGGTAGTAGTAGACCGCCTCCGAGGGGATGTAGGCAAAGGCAAAGTCCGCCGAGCCCTTCTCCGGCCGGACATAGTCCTCCCCCACCTTGGCCAGGTGCCCGCGCAGGTCGCGCAGGAAGCGCCTCCTGCAGGCCTCGATCTCGGCCGGGTCGTCGCTCTCTACCACGCGGCGGTAGTTGTCCAGCGGGAACTTGGAGTCCACGCAGATGATCCCGGCCGTCGAGCGGATCGACGCGTCGGGGATCTTGCCGTCAAAGATGCGCTGGCGGATGCCGTACATCTCCGGCGGCAACTGGTCGGCCAGGATGGTGTCGAGCGACAGCTCGCCAAAGGAGCCCCGCTCGGTGGGCACCCGCAGGAGCTGCTCGAAGGAGCGGTAGGAGTCCCGGATCTCGCGGGCCTGCTCCTCCACCGCGCCGATCCGTTCGGCCAGGCCCAGGCGGATCCAGGAGCCCGACACGGCCGCCTCGACCTCCGCCTGCCCCAGGCCGCGGCGGCGCACCGTCACCACCAGGAGCACCACCAACAGCGCGATGGCCACGCCAAGAAGCAGGTTCGTCAGCACGGGCGCCCCCCGGCCCACGCGGGCCTCTGCCGGGCCGTCATGGCTGCGCCAGCGCGTCGGCCACGCGCCGCGGCAGGCGCCCCATGCGCCGGGCCACCTCGGTCAGCGAACGCTCGGTGAACTGGGCCAGCGAGGTGCGCAGCGCGTCACCAAAGGGCGCCAGCCAGCGCTCCTCCAGGTGCCCCGGCCCGAAAAAGACGCCCAACAGCGACCCGGCCGTGGCCCCGAACGAGTCCGTATCGTTCCCCTGCATGACCTGGATGCAGATCCCCTCGCCCACCGAGCGGGCGAAGCGCAGGGTGTTGATCAGCGTGCCCACCTCCTGGTAGATCAGGCAGTGGCCGTATTCGGCATACCGCCCGTGGATGCGCCGATAGCCGTCCAGCCAGTCGCTGGCGCGGGCCACCTCGTCGAGCGAATCGGAGGCGACGCGGAAGAAGCGGCTGCGCCGCGGCACGTAGCGCAGGGCGGTAAAGATGACCTCCAGCGGGTCGCTCAGGACGGCGGCCGCGGCGATGGCGGCGGCCACGAACATGGCCCCATAGATGCCGGTGCGCCGGTGCGTCCACGACGCGTCGCGCCAGGCCAGCTCGGCGGCCAGCGCCGGCCGCCCCGGGCAGGCGTAGCCGTAGGCGTCGGCGCGGATCAGGGCGCCGCACTTCTCCTCGGCCGGATTTATGAAGTCGGCCCAGCCCTCCAGCGCGTCGGGGCGGCCCCCCGGCAGGTGGTTGAGGCCGGCCATCACCAGCATGGTCCGCTCGGGGCCGTAGGTCATGGCGATGGGCAGCTGCCGCAGCCACTCGTCACGCACGTCTGCGAGGCCCAGGGCGGGGCCGTGCTTTTCCAGAAGCAGCAGGCCGAGCAGGGTGTAGTTGATGTCGTCGTCCGGGGCCACGTAAGAGATGCGCCCGCGCACGGTGGCGGCCCAGGAGGCGTGGCGCCGGCCGAAGGCGTCGAGCGCGCCTTCGCTGACATAGTCGTCCAGCGGCCATTCGCCGGTGCGCTCCAGCGCGTAGCGCAGCTCGGCCAGGGTGGGGCGCATCTCCAAAGGCTTGCCCAGAATGCAGCCGCAGACGCGCCCGAGGAAGCCGGCCTCGACGCGCCGGGCGGCATCGTCGAGGTCCACCTCCCCCAGGGCGCCGGTGGGGCGGTGCGGGTCGCACTCGGCCCAGATGCCGGGGAGGTCGTTCGGCTCCACATAGGGCCAGTCAGAACGGAGGGGGAGCGCCGCCAACCGGCGGGCAAAGGCGTAGTAAAAGTCGTAAGAATCGGGCAGGGAGTAGAGCTCCGCCGCCAGGCCGTCGACGACGTGACCCTGTTCCTCCTTGTTCAGGATCACCATACGCAGCATCTCGCGGAGTTGGCTGGTGGTTGGGAACATCGGGGGCTCCTCCGGGTACGACGGTGCAACGGGGCTGACCACGGCGGTGATTCTACCGTCCGGTCGCCAAAGCGTCAAGGTCCAGGTAGCAGGCATCACCCACCCAGAAACCCGCTGCCCAGGAAACAGAACCGTATCTACCCGCATCGCATAGTTGCTGCGTTGGTACAAGAGAAGAAGGACAGGATTAACAGGATTGACAGGATTTCAGGAGAGGGATGACAAAGCCCTGCCACTTCACCCAGAGCATCTTTCCTAATCCTGTGAATCCTGTAAATCCTGTCTATCTTGTCCTTCCTGTCTTCTCGCCCCCGCCATACCGCGCACCGAGGCGATGCGTGCGCAAGAGAAGAAGGACAGGATTGACAGGATTGACAGGATTTCAAGAGAGGAATAGCCAAACCTTGCCACGTCACCCACAGCATCTTTCCTAATCCTGTAAATCCTGTCAATCCTGTCCTTCTTCTCTTTCCTGTCTTTCCCATCTTCCTGCCCCTCTCGCTCGGCGGCGTTGACCGGCCCTTGCGCCGGGGCTAGAATACCCCCACGCGCACACACAGGATGGGAGGCCCCCGATGACGTCGCTCCTCCGCCTCAACCTCCGCACACAGCGCCTCACGGCCGACGCCGCCGGCCATACCGTCTGGGAAGTCATCGAGCGCCCCGTCGCCTGGGCCGCCGACGAGACCGCCCTGCTCCTCTGCGACGTGTGGGATGACCACTGGTCGCGCGGCGCCGCCGAGCGCCTGGCGGCCCTGGTCCCGCGGATGAACGCCGTCGTGGCCGCCGCCCGCGCGGCCGGCTGCCTCATCATCCACGCCCCGTCCGACACGATGCCCCACTACGCGGACCACCCCGCCCGCCAGCGCGCCCTGGCGACGCCCCGCGTGGCCCCGCCGGCGGAGGTCCCGCACGACGACCCGCCCCTGCCGATCGACGACTCGGACGGCGGCTCGGACACGGGTGAGCCCGCGCCGCACCGCGCCTGGACGCGCCAACACCCCGGCATCTCCATCGACCCGGCCCGCGACGCCATCTCTGACGACGGCGCCGAGGTCTACGCCCTGCTGCGCTCCGCCGGGCGGCGCCACCTCCTGTTCATGGGCGTGCACACCAACATGTGCATCCTGCGCCGCACCTTTGCCATCAAGCAGATGGTGCGCTGGGGGGTGGAGGTGGCCCTCCTGCGCGACCTGACCGACACCATGTACTCCCCGGCGCGCGCCCCCTACGTTTCTCACGAGGAGGGCACCCGCCTGGTGGTGGGCTATATTGAAAAGTTCTGGTGCCCCACGGCGCTCAGCGAGGGGCTACTGACCCCGCGCTGAGGCACCCCCGCCGGCGCCAGCAGGTCTCTTTCCCCAGGCCGCAGAAAGGAGCCGTCATGCAGGTCGAACGGGTCCTGGTGAGCCTCTGCCGCGTGCAGCGCGGGCAGGCCATCCGCAACGGTCTTTATACCTACACCGAGGGGGGCACCATCGTGGTGCGCGTGGTCACCTCCGACGGGGTGGTGGGCGTCGGCTGGGCCAACGCCGAGGCCCCGCACGACCGCGTCGTCTACGAGGCGGCCCGCGCCCTGGCCGACCAGGCCGTGGGCCTGAGCGTTTTCGACGTCGAAGCCCTCTGGGAGCGCATGTACCAGCCCAAGCTAGTCGGCCGCCGCGGGCTGACGACGCGGGCCATGTCGGCCGTCGACATTGCCATGTGGGACGCGGCCGGCAAGACGATCGGCGTGCCCCTCTACCGCCTGCTGGGCGGGGCCCGCCAGCGCGTGCCTGCCTACCTGGCCGGCGGCTATTATGTCGAGGGCAAGACGCTCGACGACCTGGCCGCCGAGATGCGCCAGAAGGTGGGCCTCGGGGCGCGCTACGTCAAGATGAAGATCGGCGGCGCCCCCCTGGCCGAGGACCTCGAGCGGGTCCGCGCCGTCCGCCAGGCCGTCGGCGAAGACGTCGAGATCATGGTCGACGCCAACAACGCCTACTCCCCGGTCGACGCGGTGCGCATGGCCCGCCTGCTGGAGCCGCTCCACCCCTACTGGTTCGAGGAGCCGGTGCACGCCGAGGACTATCGCGGGCTGGCCCACGTGCGCGCGGCCACCTCCATCCCCATCGCCGCCGGTGAGAACGAGTACACCCGCTACGGCTTTCGCGACCTGATCGCCTCTGACGGGGTAGACATCCTGCAGCCCGACGCCAACGTCCTGGGGGGCATCAGCGAGTTCCGCCACGTGGCCTCGCTGGCCTCGGCCTTCCGGCTGCCGCTGGCGCCGCACGGGTCGCCGTACCTGCACGTACACCTGGTGGCGGCCTTTGCCAACGGCCTGATCGTCGAGAGCGTGCTGGCCGAGGGGGCCGAGCGCCGCGGCATGTTCAATGAGACGATGCTGCTGGACAAGGACGGCACCCTGGGCCCCTCCGACCGCCCCGGCCTCGGGCTGACGCTGAACGAGCAGTGGTTCCAGGAGCATCTGGTGGAGTAGGGGGAAGAGGGTCTACCACCTTTACACCCCGCCCGCGGCGCGCTATAGTCCTGCCCAAACAGTGCCGGCCCCGGCCTTGCCGATCGATAAGGAGTGCTCCGCCATGCCCACCGAACTGACCCTGCGTTACGGCATGAACCCCCACCAGGCGCCCGCCCGCGTCGCCATGCCCGCCGGCGCCGAGCTCCCCTTCGAGGTCCTCTCCGGCGCGCCGGGCTACATCAACCTGCTGGACGCCCTCAACTCCTGGGCCCTGGTGCGTGAGCTGCGCGACGCGCTGGGCCTGCCGGCGGCCGCCTCCTTCAAACACGTCAGCCCGGCCGGCGCCGCCCTGGGGTTGCCCCTTACCGACGCGGAAAAGGCCGCCTGCTTTGTCGACGATCTGGAGCTCAGCCCCCTGGCCTCGGCCTATGCCCGCGCCCGCGGCGCCGACCGCATGTCCTCCTTTGGTGACTGGGTGGCCCTCTCCGACACCTGTGACCTGGCCACGGCCCGCATCATCCGCCGCGAGGTGTCGGACGGCGTCATCGCCCCCGGCTATGAGCCGCGCGCGCTGGAGGTGCTGCGCGCCAAGCGCGACGGCGCCTACCGCGTCCTGCGCATTGACCCCGCCTACCGCCCCGCCGAGACCGAGACCCGCCAGGTCTACGGCGTGACGCTCGAGCAACGCCGCAACGACGTCGCCATCGGGCCCGACCTCTTTGCCAACGTCGCCACCCAAGCCAAGGACCTCTCGCCCGAGGCGCTGCGCGACCTGATCCTGGCCACCGTCACCGTCAAGTACACCCAGTCGAACTCGGTCTGCCTGGCCCACGGCGGCCAGGTGACCGGCGTCGGCGCGGGGCAGCAGTCGCGGGTGCACTGCACCCGCCTGGCCGCCGGCAAGTCGGACCTGTGGTTCCTGCGGCAGCACCCGGCCGTGCTGGGGCTGCCCTTCCGCGACGGGGTCCGCCGCGCCGAACGGAACAACGCCATCGACCTCTACTTCATCGACGACCTGACCCCGCCCGAAGAAGCGGCCTGGCGGAGCGCCTTCCGCACCGTGCCCACGCGCCTCACCCGGGAGGAGCGGCAGGCCTGGCTGGGCCAGGTCCGCGGCGTGGCCCTCAGTTCGGACGCCTTCTTCCCCTTCCGCGACTCGATCGACCGCGCCTCCCGCAGCGGCGTGCGCTACGTGGCCCAGCCGGGCGGCTCGGCCAACGACGGCGAGGTCATCGCCGCCTGTGACGCCTACGGGATGACCATGGCCCTCACCGGCCTGCGCCTCTTCCATCACTAGGGGCGCGTATGGAACGCAGCGAGACGGCCGGGGGCCGGCGCCTGCGGCTGGCCCCGCTGCTCCCCGCCGACGCCGCGACGGTGGCCTCCTGGTACGCCGATGACGAGTTCCGCCGCCTGGTGGACGCCCGCGCCACCCAGCCCCTGACCGTCGACGACGTCCTGGCCGAGATCGCCGAGGACGCCGCCGGCGAGCGGTCCTTCTCTTACGCCCTGCGCACCACTCCCGCGGACGTCCTCATCGGCCGGGCCTCCCTGCACGACATCGTCTGGCCGCGTCGGGCGGGGTGACTGTCTCTGGCCCTGGGGCCGGCCTGGTGGGGCCAGGGCTACGGCCGTGAGGCGCTGGCCCTCCTCCTGGAGGAGGCCTTCCTCCGCCTGGGGCTCGCCGAACTGCTCCACACCGTCTATGACGACAACCCCCGGGCGCTGGCGCTCTACACCCGGGCGGGCTTTCGGCGGGAGGGGGTGTTGGGCCGCTACCGATCGGCCGCGGGGCGCCCGCGCGCCGCCCTCCTCATGGGCCTGCGCGCCGCGGAGTGGGCCCGGCGGCGCGACCGCTGACGGCTGCGCCGCTCTACTCGCACATTATGCCCCCTTGTGCGTGTTGGTAACGGTCTTGTCTGTGTCTATCGAGGTCTGGCGGCATCG
>JAAZBY010000027.1 GCA_012513595.1 Chloroflexota bacterium | reverse complement strand
CGCCGGGGTGATGATCGCGGCGAGCTTCTGGTCACTCCTGGCGCCGGCCATCGACCTGTCAGGCGGCTCGATCGTCCCCGCCGTGGTCGGATTCCTGGTTGGTGGGATCGTGCTGCGGGGGATCGACCGGATACTGCCGCACGTTCACCCGGCGCTCAGAGCGGCGGACGTGGAGGGACTGCGCACCTCCTGGCAGCGGAGCACGCTGCTGGTCTTGGCGGTGACGTTGCACAACATCCCCGAGGGGCTGGCCGTGGGGGTGGCCTTTGGTGCGGCCGCGGCGGGGCTGGGCGATGGGTCCATCGCCGGGGCGGTGGCTCTTGCCGTGGGCATCGGGCTGCAGAACTTCCCGGAGGGCGCCGCGGTGGCCATGCCGTTGCGCCGCGAAGAGGTCAGCCGCGGCAAGGCCTTTTTCCTCGGGCAGGCCTCGGGGCTGGTGGAGCCGCTGGCCGGCGTGCTGGGCGCCTGGGCCGTTACCGGCGCGCAGGCCATTCTGCCCTACGCGCTGGCCTTTGCGGCGGGGGCCATGATCTTTGTGGTGATCGAGGAACTGATCCCCGAGTCACAGTCCGAGGGGCACGGCCACGTGGCCACCGCCGGGGCCATGCTGGGCTTTGCCGTGATGATGGTCCTGGACGTACTCCTTGGCTGAACCTAGCGCCGCCGCCAGAGGCCGCCGGGCCCGCGTTCAGTGGGCCCGGCGCGTGCTCGGCAACCCCACGGATAGGGCCAGCGCGCTGAGCGCCAAGGCCAGGGCCACGGCGAACAGAGCGGGGTAGGAAGTGACGCGCAGGAGCCAACCGCCAAAGGGTGGGGCCAGCATCACCAGCGCGGCCAGGGTGTTGATGGTGCCGATGTACAGCGGGCGCTGCTCTTCGACGGCGTACTCTAGGATGTAGTTAAAGAAGGGCCAGCCGAGGCTGCTCATCGAGATGCCCAGGAAGAAAAAGATAACCATGTACACATACAGCGCCGCGCCGCCCCAGCCGGCCACGAAGGGACCGGCCACCAGCGCCAGCAGGGCGGGCAGGCCGGCCAGTGTGCAGATGATGCGGATATGGGCCAGCCGGCCGAGGTGATCCTGCACGTAGCTCATCAGCAGCCCCGCGGCCAGCGAGCCCGACACCTGCGCCGTCACCAGCAGGCCCGTAGAGGCCAAGGGGAGCTGTCCGATGTCGGCGGCGTGTAGCACGTAAAAGGAACTGGCCACGGTGACGGAGCCGACCAGGATGCGGGCGATGACCAGGCGTGAGAAGGACCGGTCACCGCGCAACAGGTCGGGCAGCCCCCGCACTACCTGGCCGAAGGAGGCCACCGGGCCGCTGGGGGCCTTGCTCTCCGGCTCGCGCAGCGTGGTAAGGCCCACCGCCGAGATCATAAAGACCACCGAGGCAGCGATCAGCAGGATGGCGTGGTCCTGGGGATAGGCCCAGGGGCTCTGGTCGCTCAGGATGTAGCGCACGGCGACGCCACCGGCCATGCCGCCCAGGCCTCCCAGTACTTGGGAGGTGCCGATCACTTTGCCGCGTCGCCGCGGCGGAATCGCCTTGGCCAGCAGGTCAAACCAGGGGACGCTGACCACCGCATCGATGGCAAAGAACACCCCGAGGGTGGCGATGATGGCTACCAGGGTCCAGCGGGGGTTGCTGACCGCGTACTGCCCGACGATCCAGCCCAAGAGTAGAAAGAGGGGTCGGCTCAGCCAGGCCGCCCAGACGACGACCGGTTTCTTGCGACGCATGCCGGCCACGGCGCTGGCCACCAAGAGCTGGGGCAAGAGCCACCCGCCCGTGCCGACGCCGCTGGCCAGGCCTACGGCCACTGGTGACGACGTCAGGCGGGAGATAAGGGCGGGCAGAATCGTCGTCGTGCCGACCAGACTCATGCCAAGCGTGAACAGCGACGAGTCCAGCACGAACGACGCAAAGTTCCACGCATAGTGCGGTGGGGTCTCATCCTCGAACAAGGGCGGTCGTGCGACGTCCTCGGACACGGGCACCTCAACCAGGGATACGCGAAGGGCGATGGGCTGCCGTTCGGCTAGGGGCGCGGCTCGCGCGGCGAGCGCACCCGGTCTTAATCGAGGGGCGGTAGCCCCAGCAGGGCACGACGCACCAGGTCGAGGGCCAGATGGATCAGCCATCCCTGGCCCGAGACGCCGGACCGCCCGGGCCGCGGCACGCCGCGAAGCAGACGGCCCGCGATGCTCAAAGAAAGGTACACGGGCGGCGCATCGGGCGCGCCCGGATCGTTCGGGCCGATAACCGCCAGCCCCAGGTCCGCGCCCTGGCCGCGGCGCACGGCCTCGGCCGCCAGGTCAGCTGCCTCCTGGCTGACGGCGCCAGCGGCAGCCAGCGCCTCGGCCGGCAGGCGGAGCGCAGCGCTCAACTCCTCGGCGCTGGGCAGCACCAGGCTGCCGGCCAACACGCCGGCCGACCGCGCCGCCCGGGCCAGGTCCTGGGCCAGCTGCCCCTGGGTGACCGTCTCGACCACCGCCAGGCGCTGCGAGCGCTCGAGGAGCAACCGCGTGACCACGTCGCCGATCGACTCTTGGTCCACCCCAAAGACGTAGTCGGCCAGGCGTCGGCGCAGCTCGGCCTCTACTGGGGCAATGAGGGCGGCTGCCGCTGCCTCGCCATCGGCCTTGGCCGTGATGCGCACATCCGTCTGGCCCGGGTGGGCGGCCGTCCCGACGGTGGGGTTGGAGGCATGCATCAGGTCGCCGATACGGGCGTCGATGGCGCTCTCGCCGATGCCACAGGTACGCAGCGTGCGGCTGCGGATCACCCCGTGCAGCCCGAAACGCTCGCGCAACAGGGGGATGACCTCGTGCTCCATGAGGTACTTCATCTCGTGGGGCACGCCCGGCAGGCAGATGACCATGTGGCCGTTCCACTCACTAGTGAACGCCGGCGCCGTGCCCACCGGATTGTGGATGACGGTAGCCCGTGCCGGTCGCTGGGCCTGCTTGCGGTTGTTCTCCGTCATGGGGTGGTTGCGCCGCGCAAAGTAGCAGGCGATCTCGGCGAGGAGCTCCTCGTCGAGGATCAGGGCCTGGTCGGTGGCGGCGGCCACCGCCTCTCGCGTGATATCGTCCACCGTGGGGCCCAGCCCGCCAGTGGTGATCACGACGTCCGAGCGGAGCAGGCTGTGGCGGAGCACCTCGGCCACACGCTGCAGGTTATCGCCCACGATGCCGGTGTAGAACAGGTTAAGCCCGATCTGGGTCAGTTCCCTGGCGATCCAAGCGGTGTTGGTGTCGACAATCTCTCCGAGCAGGAGCTCGGTACCGATGGCCACTATCTCTGCCTGCACTTACTTCTCCCGAGAAGGGTGAGCCCCGGGGGCTCTGCGGCGCCTATAGATACTCCTGTAGGCCCCGGTCGCGCAGCTCGAGCACCAGGGCGCCCACGTCCTGAGCGCGCTCTTTGGGTAACACCAGCACCACGTCCCCGGCGTCGACGACGACGGCATTCTCCAGACCGAGGGTGACTACCAGGCGGCCGCTCGAGAACACCAGTGACGAGTGCGTGTCGACCGCGACGTGCTGGCCGGCGCCCAGGTGGGCATTTCCCTGCGCGTCGCGCGGGAGGATGTCGAGCAGGGTGGCCCAGTTGCCCACGTCGTTCCAGCCGAGCTCGCAGGGGATCACGCCGATCTGCCGGGCGCGCTCGAGGATGCCGACGTCGATGGTCACCGGGCGGATGGCGTTCCACACGGCAGCATAGTCGGGGCTGGTCGCGTCATCCATGGCCACCAGGCGGCGCAGGGCGGCCAGCGTCTCGGGCAGGTAGCGGCCGAAATCTGCGCTGATGCGCCCGAGGGTCCAGGCAAAGTAGCCCGCGTTCCAGAAGAAGCGGCCAGACTGGACGTACTCGGTGGCCACCTCGAGGGGGGGCTTTTCACGGAACGACTCGACGCGGTAAGCCTCGAGCCCCTGCAGCGGCCCGAGGGGCGCGCCGCGCTCGATGTAGCCAAAGCCGGTCTCCGGATGGGTGGGCACGATGCCCAGCGTGGCGATGGCGCCCTGACGGGCGAGGGCGGCCGCGGCGCTCAGGGCCTGGCGGAAGGCGGGCTCGTCACCGATGACGTGGTCGGCGTGGAGGGAGATCATCACCGCGTCGTCGCTGCCGGCCACCTCGCGGAGCCGCAGGGCGGCGAGGCCCAGGCAGGGGGCCGTGCCCCGCGGGACCGGCTCTACCAGGATGTTGCCCTCCGGAAGGTCGGGCAGCTGGGAGGCGATGGCGGCGGCGTGTTCGGGGCCGGTGAGGATGTAGATGCGCTCGACCGGCACCAGTGGCAGGACGCGCGCCACCGTCTGCTGCAGGAGCGATCTGTCGCCGGCGATGGGCAGCAGCTGCTTGGGCCGCTCGGCCCGGGAATAGGGCCAGAGGCGGGTGCCGCTACCCCCGGCCAGGATGGTGATGTATACGTCGGCCAGGGTGCTGCCCGACGGTAACGAGGCGGCGCCCATGGCCCCTCTCCCTTCTGCACTAGTAGCCGAGCACATAGCTCATGT
>JAAZBY010000297.1 GCA_012513595.1 Chloroflexota bacterium | reverse complement strand
CCTGACGCAGTGCGTCAGTATGGTATGGGTAGGGCAACCCACAAAGCACACGTCGCGGATTCGTCCTTTCCTCGTGACAGCTCGTTGCCCCGCCCGAGGAGACTCGGGTTCGAACGCCGTGGGTTGCCTCCCAACCCACGGCGCTTTTTCGTTGGGGGAGGTGAGCAGTGCGAAGACGGGATAGGGCGCGGGTAGCTGCGCGACTGGACTGGTACGTTGGACATGCGCCAGCAGACTGGCAACGCCAAGCCGTTCGTCTGGACACTCCGTCGACGCAAGTTCGTCGAGGAGTATCTCCGCTGCTGGAACGGTGCCGAGGCGGCGCGTCGCGCAGGGTACAAGCGGGACCGGCGGACGGCGTCTGATCTCCTGGCCCGTGAGGAGATCAAGGCGGCGATCCAGGAGCGCATCGCCGAGACGGCCATGTCGGCCGATGAGGTGCTGCTCCGCCTGGCCGAGCAGGCCAGGGCCGCCCAGGCGCAGTATCTCCAACCGGACGGGACGGTGGATCTCGAGCGCCTCATCCAGGACGGGTACGGCCACCTGGTCAAGGGCACCAAGTGGGATCGCGCCGGCAACCTGATCGTCGAGTTCTATGACGCCCAGTCGGCGCTGGTGCAGGTCGGCAAGGCAGCTGGTCTCTTCTCCGATCGGGACGGGGCGCAGTCGGCGGTGATCCCGGTGATCATTGGGATCGGCGGGATCGATCCGGCGGTGGATATCTGATGGCACGGGTAGAGTTTACCTTTTACGGCGGCGCGCGGGAGTTTGCGCGGTACAAGGGGCCGGAGGCGTTGATCCATGGGCCGGCGGAGACAGGCAAGACCATATCCGCGCTCTGGAAGCTCCACCTGTGTGCCCTCAAGTATCGGGGTACCTCCATCGTCATTGCCCGCAAGGTGCGCGATACCATCTATCCAACGGTGCTGCGGACGTTCATGGGCAAGGTGCTTGCTGAGGGATGTGGGGTGACCCACTACGGGGGTGAAAAGCCGGAATGGTTTGACTACCCCTCGGGCTCGCGCATTTGGATTGCCGGCCTCGACAGGCCGGGCAAGGTGCTGTCGGCGGAACACGACATCATCTACGTGAACCAGGCGGAGGAGCTGACCCTCGAGGATTGGGAGACGCTCACGACGCGAACCACGGGGCGGGCGGGCCATATGCCCTACGCGCAGACCATCGGGGACTGTAACCCGGCCTATCCGTCGCATTGGATGTACCACCGGGCGAGCCTGCGGCTCTTCTACTCGCGGCATGAGGACAATCCGGTGCTCTACGATCAGGCGACCGGGGTGCTCACTGAGCAGGGGTCCCGCACGATGGCAGTGCTGGATGCACTGACGGGCGTGCGCAAGGAGCGGCTGCGGTACGGCAGGCCTGCACAGGCGGAGGGCGCGGTCTACGACGAGTGGGATGAGTCCCGTCACCTGATTTACGACGACCAGGCGCTGGCAGCCCGGCGCTACATGGCGGCGCAGGACTGGGGATACACGAATGCTGGCGTGTTGGGGGTATGGGCTATCGATGGAGACGGCCGCATGGCCCTGGTGCGGCAGGTCTATCGCACCGGGTGCACCATCGACTGGTGGGTGGATACGGCGCTGGAACTGGAGCGCGAGTATGGGCGCTTCCAGGCCGTGGCCTGTGACCCCTCCGAGCCGGCCTATATCGCCGCCTATCGCAAGGAGGGTCTCAACGCGGTGGCTGCCGATAACGCGGTGTTGCCGGGGATCAACGCCGTGAAGGAACGGCTGAGCAAGGATCGCCTGTTCGTGCTGCGGTCCAGCCTGCAGGATGTGGACGAAACACTCCGCGAGGCACGCAAGCCTGCATCGGTACAGGATGAGTTTCCGGCCTACGTATGGGCCAACAGGGCGACGAAAGAGGAGCCCGTAAAAGAAGACGACCACGGCATGGACATGGTGCGCTATGCCGTGCGTTGGGTGGATAGGCCGCAGGGGTGGTCGAGGGGGCCGGCGGGGTAGGAGGCAGAGATGGCACGAGGAAATCCGGTGGAGTTTGTGCGCGAGGTGGCCGACGGACTGTTCCAGCGGTGTGGCAATCGGGTCCAGATCGAGGGCTCCAATGGCGCGCCGGTGGCCCTGGGCGTTCCCGACTTTTTCTACCACGGCCAAATGGCGGTTACCGCTGCCGGCACGGCGGAACCCCTGGCCGGAACGCAAGCACTCCGGCGCGGGGTGCTGGTCAAGGCCCTTTCCACGAACACCGGCAAGGTGTACGTCGGCGGGGAGGACGTGGATT
>JAAZBY010000296.1 GCA_012513595.1 Chloroflexota bacterium | reverse complement strand
TCTTCTCTTTGTCGTTGCCCCCCTCCATGCGAACCGCCCGCCCGGGGAAGCCTTTGCGCCGCCCCCATCCCCAGTCCTGTGAGTCCTGTGAATCCTGTCCTTCTTCTCCTCTCCCCCTCTTCCCCGCCCGCCCCGGAGAAGCCCTTGCGCCGCCCCCATCCCCAATCCTGCCAATCCTGTGAATCCTGTCCTTCCTCTCCCCTTCTTCTCCCCCTAGGCGCGTTGACAGGGCCGCGCCCGCACTCCTATACTGTGCGCACCGTCGGTACTCCGTGCCACGCCCGGGCAGCGGCGCCCGAGCGGCACTACCCACCGCGGAAGGGGACAGCCATGTACTACGGCGCCGATTACTACCCGGAACAGTGGCCCCGCGAGCGCTGGGCAACCGACGCCCGCCTCATGCGCAAGGCCGGCATCAACCTCGTGCGCCTGGCCGAGTTCGCCTGGGCCCAACTGGAACCCACCGAGGGCACCTTCGACTTTTCCTGGCTCGATGACGCCATCGCCCTCCTGGCCGCCGAGGGGATCGCCACCGTCCTCGGCACGCCCACCGCCACGCCCCCGGCCTGGCTCTGCCACGCCTACCCCCAGGTCCTGCGCGTGACGCGTGACGGCCAGCGCGCCACCTTTGGCATGCGCCGCCAGTACTGCCCCACCTCGGACACCTACCGCGCCCACACGCGGCGCATCGTCACCGCCATGGCCGAGCACTATGCCGGGCATCCCCACGTCGTCGCCTGGCAGATCGATAACGAGTTCGGCTGCCACGACTCGACCCGCTGCTACTGCCCCGAATGCCGCGACGCCTTTGCCGCCTGGGCCCGCGGCCGTTACGACTGGCTGGCCGTCCTGAACGAGGTCTGGGGTACCGCCTTCTGGAGCCAGACCTACACCGACTGGGACCAGGTGCCGCTTCCCTGGGCCAGCACCGGCGTCTCCAACCCGGCCCTCGAGCTCGACTTTTACCGCTTCGCGTCGGACCAGATGGTCGCCTACCAACAGATCCAGATCGACGCCCTGCGCGCCGCCGACCCCTCCTGCCGGGTGACCACCAACCTGATGGGCTTTGGCTTCGACACGATCGACTATTACAACCTGGCCCGCCCCCTCGATTTCGCCTCTTGGGACAACTATCCCCTCTACGGGCCGCTGAACCCGGTGGGCACGGCGCTCTCTCACGACGCGGTGCGCGGCTTCAAGAACGCCCCCTTCTGGGTGATGGAGCAGCAGGCCGGCCCGTGCGGCTGGCAGACCATGGGCCGCACCCCTCAGCCGGGGCAGTTGCGCCTGTGGGCCTACCAGGCCATTGCCCACGGCGCCGATGCCATCGTCTACTTTCGCTGGCGCACCGCCCGCGCCAATACGGAGACCTACTGGTACGGCATCCTCGATCACCACGGCCGGCCCGGCCGCCGCTACGATGAGATCGCCGCCATGGGGCAGGAGGTTGCCCGCCTGGGCAGCCGCCTGGAGGGGGCCCGCTCGCCGCGGGCGGTGGCGCTCCTGCAGACCTATGACGACCGCTGGGCGCTGGGGATGCAGCCCGGCGCGCCGGGGCTCTCCTTTGGCGACATCTTTTCCGGCTACTACCGCGCCCTGCACGGCCTCAACGTGCCGGTGGACGTCGTCTCACCCGAGGCGCCCCTCGAGGACTATGCCCTGGTGGTGGCGCCGGCGCTGCACCTCGTCAGCCCGGAGGCGGCCCGCACCCTGCGGCGCTACGTCGAGGCGGGCGGCGCCCTGGTCGTCGGCGCCCGCTCCGGCGTGCGCGATGGGCACTCGCGCATCGTCGACACGCCCCTCCCCGGGCTCCTCCGTGAGCTCACCGGCACCGAGGTCGATGAGCACGACGCCCTGGGCCGCGACGTGGCGGCCGAGATCCGCTTTGAGGGGCCGGCCGCTGGCCTGGCCGGGCACGCCTACGGCGCCCACACCTGGGTCGACGTCCTCTCTCCCCAGGGCGCCCACGTGGTGGCGCGTTATGTTGACGGCCCCTACGCCGGGCGGCCCGCGATCACGGCGCACCGCTTTGGCGGCGGCATGGCCTACTATGTCGGCACCGTCGGCCGCGCCGACACCATGACCGCCCTGATGTCCTGGCTGGTGGCCCGCCACGGCATCGAGCCGCTGCTCAAGGCCCCCGACGGCGTGGAGGTCACGGCCCGTGAGGCCCACGGCCAGGTCTATCTCTTTGTCCTCAACCATACCCACGCCGAGCGCCGCGTGACCCTGCCGGCCGCCTACACCGATCTCCTGACCGATTCGCGCGTCGACGGCGCCCTCACCCTGGCCCCCTACCAGGTGGCCATCCTGGCGCGCGAGGCCTAGGGCGAGGTGCTGCCGGCCGTCTTCCCTGCACTGATCGCCTGGGGCGCCGGGGTCATCGAGGCGCTCCAGGCGGCCTCGACCCCCGTGCTGGACGCCCTGTTCACCGGCGTGACGCTGCTCGGCCAGGAGCCGCTCTTCCTGCTCCTGGCGCCGATCCTCTTCTGGTGCGTGGGCAAGCGCTTCGGCCTGCGCGTGGCGGGGCTGGTGGTGGCCACCCTCTGCGTGAACGAGGCGCTCAAGGCCTGGGTGGCCGAGCCGCGCCCCTTCCTGGTGCACGCGGCCATCCAGGCCAAGGTCCTGGCCAGGGGCTACTCCTTTCCCAGCGGGCACGCCCAGCTCAGCGCCACGGTGTGGCCGGTGTTGGCCGCGCGGGCCGGGCGGCGCTGGTTCACCGCGCTGGCCGGGGTCCTGATCGCGGCCGTGGCCTTTTCGCGCGTCTACCTGGGGGTGCACTACCCGCACGACGTGGCGGCCGGCATCGTCGTGGGGCTCCTGGTCGCCGCCCTGGCCATGGCGGCGGAGGCGCGCCTGCGCCCGCTGCTCGGGCCGCGCCGCGCTGAGGCGCTCCTCGTCCTCGGCATCGCCGGCGCGGCCGCGTTGCTCGCCGCCCTCATCGAGCGGGACGTGCTCCTCGTCCTTGGCGGGGCGCTGGGCGCCAGTGGCGGCTGGCTCCTCGAGGAGCGGCTCTTGGCCGCCCGCCTGGTACGCGGCCCGCGGGCCTGCGCCGCGCGGATTCTCCTCGGCGGCACGCTCCTGGGCGCCGCGTACCTGGCCATCGACCGCTGGGCCGGCCCGGGCGCCCTGGCCCTGCCGCTCTACGCCCTGCTGGGCGGCGCCGCCACCCTGGGCGTGCCCTGGTTGTTCGTGCGCCTCGGCCTCATGACGGCCGACCGGGGCGCTCCCTGTTCTCCGTTAGGCCAGAGAGGATCACCGTGACGCATTCGATCGCACCGCAGCCCTACTACCCGCCGCCCGAATCACGCGGCGGCTGGCGCACCAACACCGACCCCGCCTTCCTCCGTTCCCTGGGGCTCGACCCGGACGGCATCCGCGCCCTCCTGGAGTGGAACGTGGCCATCCCCGCCGCCCCTTGGGAGCCCTATGATCGTTACGCCGCCTCGCTCGTCATCAAGGACGGCTGGCTGGTGGGCGAGGCCTACAACGTCCCCGCGGCGCGCACTTTCCGCCAGTACTTGGCCTCCAACGGCAAGGCCTTCAGCATCGGCCTGTTTGGCCTGCTGGTGGAGGAGGGCGCCGCCGGGCGGGCCCGCCACGCCGTCGACCTGGCCTCGCCCCTGTACGACCGGCGCTGGCTGCCGGAGGGCTGGCCCCTTTCGGACCCGCGCAAGGCCGCCATCACCTTTGAGCAGGTCTTTACCCACTCTACCGGCATCCTCCCCGAGGACCGCGAGCAGGAGCGCAACAACCCGGCCGTGGCGGATTTCGTCGCCTACACCCTCGGGCATGACGCCGCCCACCCCGAGGCGCGCGACCTCTACTACGACCCCGGCCATCCGGAGCGCTACGCCGGCTCGGCCTACTCGAGCGTGGCTTTTAACCACCTGGCCATGGTGCTGCCGCACCTGACGGGCCTGCCCGCCCACCGGGCGCTCGAGGAGCGGCTCCTGGCGCCGCTAGGGATCGAGGCGCCCGACTATAACATCTCCCCGGCCTGGAACCCGCCCGGCCCCGGCAACCGCTGGGCGCCCTGCGGGGCGCTCCGCCTGGCCCCGCGGGATTACGCCCGCTACGCCTACCTGCTCTTGCGCGACGGGGCCTGGCAGGGGCAGAGCCTCATCCCGCAAGGGTACCTGCGCCGCTTTACCCGTGGGGTGGATGCGCCCAACACGCTCTCGAACGCCGCGGGGGCCTTTGGCCCGCAGTACCCGAGGGACATGTTCCGCATCGCGGGTTCCGGGCTGAGCATGGCCTTCATGGTGCCGTCGCACGACCTGATCTGGCTCCGCACCAGCCGGGCGCCCAACGAGCGCAGGGACGAGGTCGTCTCCCGCTCGCTGGAGATGCTCTTCGCCGCCCTCGCCTGACCCCGCGGCCCTCACGACCCCCGGGGTCTTCCGCCCGCCCCTGAAGGGCGGGCGGGACCCCGGGGGTCTGAGGACGGCAGCCCTCCCTGCTGCGAGCGGAGCCCGCCGCGGCCGCCCGGGCGGGGCTCCCCCCGTTCGGGGGGCAGGCAAGACCCCGCCCTACCGGTAACGCCGGCTAGAGCCGGCCGAAGCCGGCCAAAGCCGGCTCCGGAGCGCATACGCGTCTTGAGCCCCCTTTAGGGGGCGTTTCTCGTAGCCAGGGGTCTTTAGCCCCTGGCGTCCGCCCAGCCGCAAGGCTCCGCGCCGGCCTAGAGGTCTGCCGCGCCGGAGCGGCGCTGGGGCGCCGCACTCCACATCGGCCCCCCGCGCGCCCCGGCCTCATCCCTGCCGGTGTGCGGCCCGGCGCACATTGCGACTCCATATCGGCCAACAGCAAAAGGGGTTCCCGAGCCCACCTGTGGGCTCGGGAACCCCGAGTGCATCGATCCTCTGTTCGCCCCCCGCCCTAGGCCTCCAGAAGCGGCAGCACCTCCGCACGGAAGAACTCTTCCGCACCGTCCGGGTCCACGCCGCGATATACCTTTTCCCCCACGCGCACCGAGACGCCCATCGAGCAGGCGTCCATGCAGAACGCCCCCACTAGCTCTACCCGGTCCCCCAGGTTGCCCTCGGTGATCATCCGCTCAAATACGGCCGCCACCGCGTCCGAGCCGCGCACGTGGCAGGAACTCCCCACACAGATGACGACGCTCAGCATCCCGATCCTCCCTGCACCCTTACGCCCGTTCCGGGTCCCCCTGAGAGACGGCCTCTCGCGGCGCCACCGCGCCCTCCACTTCCTCCGCGCCCTCCGGCACTACCTTCTCCACCCGCACCGCGCTCACCTTGTACTCCGGGATCTTGGCCACCGGGTCCAGCGCGTCGTTGGTCAACTGGTTGATCGGTGATTCGTGAAAGTGAAAGGTGCCAAAGACCATACCCGGCGCCGACCGGTCGGTCAACCGCACCCGCGCGCGGATCTCCCCGCGCCGCGAGATCACCCGTACCCAGTCGCCCGCGGCGATCCCCAGCCGCTCGGCGTCCTGCGGGTGCATCTGGATGCGCTCCTCGGGGACCAGATGGTCCAGCCCGCGGGAGCGGCGCGTCATGGTGCCGGTGTGATAGTGCTCACGGATGCGCCCCGTCGACAGGTAAAAGGGGTACTCGGCGTCGGGCAGTTCGGCCGGCGGTCCGAACTCCACCGGCACGAAGCGGCCCCGCCCGCGGGCAAAGCCGTTCTTGTGCAGGTAGGGCGTGCCGGGGTGGAAGCGCGTCGGGCAGGGCCACTGCAGGCCGCCGCGCTCCAGCCGCTCGTACGACATCCCCGCGTAGGACGGCATCAGCGTCGTCATCTCGTCAAACACTTCCTCGGCCGAGGCATAGCCCCAGTAGCCGTAGGGGCGCGCCGAGCGGCCGTTGCCATAGGCAACCGCCCGCCCGCGCTGGCTGGCCACGGCGGCCTGCGCCACGGGGCTCTGCGCCGCCAGGCGTTCGCCCACGCGGCGGGCCAGCTCGGCGATTATCTCCAGGTCGGGCAGGGCGTTGCCGGGCGGATCGAGCGCCTTGCGCACCCGCTGGACGCGCCGCTCCGTGTTGGTAAAGGTCCCTTCCTTCTCCACGAACGAGGAGGCGGGCAGCACCACGTCGGCCAGGCGGGCCGTCTCGGTCATAAAGATGTCCTGCACGATGACGAACTCGAGCGCCTCGAGCGCCGCCTGCACGTGTGACGAGTTCGCGTCAGACAGGGCCGGGTTCTCCCCCATGATGTAGAGGGCCTTCAGCGTGCCGGCCAGCGCCGCCGGGAACATCTCGGTCACCATCAGGCCGCGCCGGTTCGACAGGCGCACCCCCGTCCCCCAGCCCTGCTGGAAGCGCGTCAGCGCGACCTCGCTCGTCACCGAGGCGTAGCCGGGGAAGGTGTCGGGCAGCGCGCCCACGTCGCAGGCGCCCTGGACGTTGTTCTGCCCGCGCAGCGGGTTCACCCCGCCCCCCTCGATGCCCACCTTGCCGCAGGCCATGGCCAGGTTGGCCAGGGCCATGACGTTGTTGGTGCCGCTGGAGTGCTGGGTGATGCCCATGGCGTACAGGATCATGGCCCGCGGGGCGCGCGCGTACATCCGCGCCGCCCGCCGCAGCTCGTCCGCCGGGATGCCGGTGATCTCTTCCACCCGCTCGGGCGTGTACTCACGCACCGCCTCCCCCAGCGCCTCAAACCCCTCGGTGCGCTCGGCGACATAGTCCTTGGCCCACAGCCCCTCGGACAGGATCACGTGGAGCATCCCGTTCACCCAGGCCACGTCGGTGCCGGGGCGCGGGCGCAGCCACACGTGGGCGTACCGCGTCAGTTCCACTTTGCGCGGGTCGACGATGATCAGTCGGGCCCGCTTGCGGTCCACGGCCCGCTTGACCATCCGCCCGATGATCGGGTGGTTCTCGGCCGTGTTCGAGCCGGTGATCAGGATCAGATCGGTATCCTCGATCTCGGCGATCGAGTTGGTCATTGCGCCACTGCCAAACGTTGCGGCCAGACCGGCCACAGTGACGGAGTGTCAAAGCCGGGCGCAATGATCCACATTGTTGGTGCCGATCACCCCGCGGAAGAGCTTCTGGAAGAGATAGTTCTCCTCATTGGTGCAGCGCGCCGAGGCCAGCCCGCCCACCGCGTCGGCCCCGTCGCGCGCCACGATGGCCGCCAAGCGGTCGGCGGCATAGTCGAGCGCCTCGTCCCAGTTGACCTGCTCCCAGTAGGTGCCGCGGCGGATCAAGGGCTCCTTCAGGCGGTCCTTGTGGTTGGCAAAGTCATACCCAAAGCGCCCCTTGACGCACAGCGACCCGTGGTTCACCGGCCCGTCGGACGGCTTGACGCCGACGATCTTGTCACCCACCACCTGGAGCGAGAGCTCGCAGCCCACGCCGCAATAGCCGCAGGTGGTCTTGACGGAGGTGGTCTCCCAGGGCTTGCCCTTGGGGCGGCCGAGCGCCTCGGTGAGGGCGTTGGCCGGGCAGATGGCCAGGCACTCCCCGCACGAGACGCAGTCGTTGCGCCCGTCGCGCAGGACGGGGGCGATGTGCGCCTCCGACCCGCGCCCGGCGAACTGGATGGCGCCGGCCCCGGTGATCTCGACGCAGGCCTGCACGCAGCGCCCGCAGAGGATGCAGCGCAGCGGGTGATAGTCGATCAGCGGCGTCGCGTAAGGCTTTTGCTCGAACTGGATGGGCCGCACGTCGTAGGTGTGCAGGTCGCGGTGGTTGATGTCGTACTGGTGGGCCAGGTCCTGCAGCTCGCAGCTGCCGTTGATCTCACACGCCGAGCAGTTCAGCGGGTGCTTCAGGAGGATGAGCTTGAGCGTCTCTCGGCGGAGGCGTTCGAGCCGCTCGGAGCGGGTCAGGATCGTCTGCCCCTCGGCGACCTGCGTGGTGCAGGCCGTCACGGGGGTGGGCGTGCCGGCGATCTCGACGACGCACAGCCGGCAAGAGCCCAACGGCTTGAGCTTGGGCGTATAGCAGAGCGTCGGGATGCGGATGCCGTACTCGCGGGCCACGTCGAGGATGGTCTGTCCTTCGCGGGCCAGGTACGGCCGGCCGTCGATGGTCACCGGAATACGCTTGAGCCGACGTTGTACATGCAAAGCCATGGCATCAGTCCCCTTATCACCAACCACGGTACAGACGGGGGCACCCCTGCCCCCTGGCCCTTTGGGCTGCGGTGCCGCCTGTCCCGAGGTCCGCCGAGGGATGGCACCGCTTTTCCTAGCCCCGCGCCACCCCGACCGGATGAGCGCCGATCTGCCGCCCCCCCTACTCCTCCGTCGCCACCAGCATGATCCGGTAGCAGCGCAGGCAGCGGTCCGCCTCCAGCAGGGCGTCCTCTGGCGATAGCCCCGTCTCGATCTCCTCAAAGTCCGCCACCCGCTCGGCCGCCGGGCGCATCGGCATCTCCATGCGATGCTCCCCGCGGCCCAGCCGGTCGACCTCGTCCTCCCCGATGGCCGCCAGCGGCCGGTAGATGCGCGACATGCGCTCATCGTCCGACAGGCTCACCCGCCCCTCGCGCAGGTACTGGTCGATCGAGTGGCTCACGCGAAAGCCCGCCGCCATCGCCTCGATCAGCGTGGCCGGCCCGCTCACGCAGTCCCCGCCGGAAAAGACGTCCGGCAGGTCGGTGGCCAGCGTGTCCGGGTCGGCGGCGATGGTTCCCCAGCGCGTCAGGCTGGGCGCCTCAACCCCCTTCAAGCAGTCGGTATCCACCCGCTGCCCAATGGCCGGGATGACCACGTCGCAGGGGATAATGAACTCGCTCCCCTCCACCGGCACCGACCGGCGCCGGCCGGAGGCGTCCGGCTCTCCCAGGGCCATGCGGATGCACTCCATCCCGGTGAGGCGCCCCT
>JAAZBY010000295.1 GCA_012513595.1 Chloroflexota bacterium | reverse complement strand
GTCCTGCCCGGCCAGCATCACGATGGCCACCGTCAGCAGAAAGCCCACCCCCGCCTGGATGGCCCCGCCGTACACGCCGATGCCCAGAAAGGCCAGGTAGATCCACAGGCGGCGCTTGCGGGTCAGTTCCACCTGCTGCTTCTTGACCCAGCGCTTGCTGTCAAACAGCAGGGTGCCCAGCATCAGGAGCATGGCGCCGGCCACCACGCGCTCCAGGATCTCGTCGGGCAGGGTGGAGGTGATCTGCGCCCCGATGATGGCGCCGATGAGCGCCGGCACCGCAAAGTGCATGGCCATGCGCGGGTCCGAGATCCCCTTGCTGCGGAACCCCAGGCCCGACATCACCGCGCCGACCTCGACCGCGATGCGGTTGGTGCCGTTGGCAACGCGCATGGGCAGGCCGGCGGCCTGCAGGGCGATCAGCGAAATGAACGATCCGCCACCGGCCAGCGTGTTGATGAACCCCGCTGCCACCCCGGACGCCAAAATCGCCACTATCTGCCAGGGCGTGACGTTCATGCGACCTACCTCCCTATCGCGCGACAATGTTGCCCATTATAGCGAAGGCGGCCGCCCCCGCCAATGTCGCCCCTGCCGGCGCGAGCGAACGCGCGCCGCCCGCACGCGGTGTGCGGGCGGCACGGCAGAGTCTTGAGCAGAGCGCTGGTTAATGAGCGAGCGGCTCGATGCGGAGCCGGATCGTTCCGCTCTTGGCCGGCTGTGCCAGGCTGAAGACGATCCGCTCGGCAGAGGTCGGCCCGCTGCTCAGGTCGATGTCCTGCATGTGCTCCACCGCGGCTCGCACGGTCGCCGCATCGTAGAGGACGCGCACCGCTCCGCGCTCCCCGCGCACCACCGCCTGGCCGGGCTGCAGAGAGACGGTGCCAAAGGTGAACAACACCGAATCCAGCGTGCCGGGGGCGCTGTCGAACTGGACCGCGTCCACAACTTCGACCCAGCCGGAGGGCGTGTCGCGGTGCAGCGCGATAGTGCGCCGCAGGCTCGAGAGGTCTGCGCCCTCCGGGTAGGCGCCGCGCATCTCGAGCGTCATCGAGTCGACGGTGGCGTCCGCCTGGCGCGCCACCAGCGTGGCACCGTACTGAGCGCCGGGCAGCTGCCCCTTGCCGTTGGGAACGGGCACCGGGTGGCCGAACGAGGTGTTCACAAAGTGATCGTAGCGCTGCGGGCCGAAATAGGCCTTCGTGTAGCGGCCGCGGCCGAGTTCGCAGAGCACCGAGTCCTCGTTGGTGCGGACGATGAAACTGCCCACGTCGTTCTGGTTGTGCATCTCGGCGTTGTGGCCGCCCTTGGCCGCCAGGGCCAGCGCAGCGGGGTCCGCCGGATCCTTCCGGGCGAACATCCACATCATGCCCGAGTACCAGTCGCGCTCGGCGGGGATGAACTCGCCAGCGGGCTCGTCCTCCGGGGTCCACAGGAGCGCGCGCAGGGCCCAGTGCAGATCGCCGCTGCGGGCGCCCTCGGGCTGCATGCGTGCCAGCTGCATCAGCGCGGGCAGCTCCAGCCGCTTGGAGAGGTAGACGAGCAACGACTTGGGGTAGATGACCGTGGCGTCGCAGTCAGAAAAGTTGGCGTAGGCGCCTCGGCTCAGCATCGTCCGCAGCGGGAACTGGGCCGCGTTGCGGACGCGCTCCCCCGCCATGAAGCGGATGCGCCCGGCGGTGGCCGCCTCCACCAGCTGGGCGATGACGACATAGTTGCCAAAGCCGTAGCCCCAGTACCCCGGCCCCTCCGAGGAGCCGCCGTCCTGGTCAAAGGTGTCCATATAGTCCGCCAGCGAGCGGGCGCCGCGCGCCACGATCTCGGCCAGCCGCGCGACGTCTCCCTCGAGGTAGAGCGCCGCACCGAGCACCCCGGCATTGCACACCGCCGTCCAGTTGTTCACCGAGCGGACCGAGCTGTTGTACAGCCACCAGTGGTCGTGCCTCGTGAGGAAAGGCGTCAGCAGGCGCCAGTCCACCTCATGGCGGATGCGCTTGGCCAGCAGCGGGTCGAGGGCGGCGCCCAAGAGATAGTCGAACTCGGCCAGGCCGATGCCGGTGGCCGCGGCGCCAAGGTCAATCACCGGGCGCCCCATGTCGGTCAGTTCCGTTTGGTGGGCGGGGAGCACCCAGCTGCTCTCCTCGCAGATCGCCCAGGCCACGTCGAGCAGCGGGTCGAGGAAGCGGCCCTTGTACTCCAGGCACTCAGCCAACGTCATGATGGCGAGCATCTGCCGGCGGGCGCCGCGGGGCTCCTGGAAGCCCGGCCGTTCTCCGATGCGCTTGAACTCCAGCCAGAGGGTAGCCGGCAGCGCCGGGATGGGCGCGGCCGCCGCCTCCTCCGCCTGGGCGACGATGTCTTGTACCCTGTTGACGCCTAGGCGGGCGGCCACCTCCTCCCAGGCCGCCCGGTCACAGGCCTTGGGGAACGGCGTAAACGGCGCCGCCTGGCGAAGCGCGATCTCGATGTCGACGGGGTTGTAGTCGCGTAGATCGATGGTCACGTCTGCCTCCCTGTGTCATTCTGCAGCAGCAAACCGCCGTGTGCCCGGCGCACCGGCAACCACACCATAGCCCGCCGCGGCCCTGGGCGTCAACCTGCGCTTGTTAACCCTGGCGGTTGTGGCCAGTAGCGAGAGCCTGAGCTCCTGTCCTTACGAAACGTCTGACCCCAAGACCCTGCGCGCTGCCAAGGGGGCTCTTTCCGCTCCTCTTGCGTGTTGCGGCAAGTTCCAGGCTGCTTCTTTCGGATGGATAGCTTACCTCGCCCATCGGTATGCCCAGAGGGCGTATGAAGGGCACTTGACGCCCCGTTGTGCATATGATACGGTAGAGCAGAGTAGCCGCCGGCGGCTGCCCGCACAGGGGGCGTGCCCTTTGTTGGTTTAGCTGCGAGTCAGCCCAGTGGCTGGAACAGGCGTCTGGAACACCTCGGGCTACCTACGAGTGCTTTCAGCGCTCCCTTTGCACCGAGCACCATGAGGCCAATGGGATCGAGGGCGTCTGGCGGCGCGGGGACCGCACGGTGCTCCCCATCGCAGCCCCGTGAATCTTGCAGGTCTGGAAGAACTGGGAAGAGATGCTCCTGGAGCCGGACGAGGCCAAGCGCAACGACCTGTTCCGTGGCATCCTTGAGGTTTGGGCCGAGGAACTGCCGCAGATCGGCTATCTTGGACAGTTCCCGGCGCCGATCATCGTCAAGAATGGGTTGAAGGGGTACCTGGAGGGCTACCCCATCGATGATACCACTGAGGACGAGCACCTGCTTCATACCCAGACATACTACTGGGATGAGCCTGACAAGCACTCCTGACGGGCCCCGCGGGGAGGGGCTACCACAGACGCCTCTCCCCGCATCGCCAGCGACACGTGCGACGTGGGAGGCGTTCGGGTTTGACGTGTCCGCACAAGAGGGCTATGATCAGGCACAATCGTGGCGCCGGCGTGAGCGTCTCTGCGGTCTATCCTGGCTCGCAGAGCGGCGGCATCGCTGCTGCGCGCCGGGTCGTGTGAGGCGGTCGGCCATCGGAAGGGAGGTGTCTGCCGAGCCGATACAGGACAGTCCATGCAGTCCGTGTACTGATAGTGTCTGTCTACTTTGCCGGTGAAGCCTTGCCCCATACCATGCCCTTGGTGTGGCGACAACGCACGAAGAAGTGCCTGAGGAAAGGAACACAGCAATGCGCAACATCACACGTCGTGACTTTATCCGCGTGTCGACCCTGGCGACCGCCGCGTCGATCGCTGCTGCCTGCGGGCAGCCGGCGGCCACGCCGGCCCCGGCGGAGCCCACCGCGGCCCCCGCTGCCAAGCCGACCATTGCCCCGATCGTGGGCCCGGGCGGCTCGGCCGCACACCCCACGGCCGTCCCCACCGCCGAACCGACCGCGCGCTTTTCCGAAGCGCCCGTGCTGGCCGAGTTGGTGGCCAAGGGCGAGCTCCCGCCCATCGAGGAGCGGCTGCCCGAGAACCCCGACGTGCTGCAGCCGTCCGAGATGGTCGGCAAGTACGGCGGCGTCATGCGGCGTGGCTTCAAGGGCGTCTCGGACCGCTGGGGCCCGACCAAGCTCAAGGCCACCAACATGACCTGGTTCAACCTCGACCTGACCCTGCGCCCGGCCTCCGCCGAGTCGTGGGAGATCAACGAGGATGCCTCCGAGTGGACCTGGCACCTGCGCAAGGGCATGAAGTGGTCCGACGGGACGCCCCACACCAGCGCGGATTTCCGCTGGTGGTACGACTATCACGTCACGAACACGGACATCACGCCCAACATCTCTACCCAGATCTCCACGGGCAACCCGCGCGTGCTGGGCACGATGGACACGCCCGATGACTTTACCGTCATCTTCAAGTTCGCCCATCCCTTCCCGCTGTTCGGGTTCTCGGTGATCGGGCACGCCAACCAGCCGTACCGGCCCGGTTGGTTCATGGAGCAGTACCACATCGACTTTGTCGAGGACAAGGCCGCGCTCGACGCCAAGGTGAAGGAAGCCGGCTTCCAGTCTTGGTCCGAGTACTATAACGACCGCGACCTGTGGTACCTGAACCCGGAACGCCCGACGACCGACCCGTGGGTGGCCACCAACGCGCTCTCGGCCGAGCTGTTTGTGATGGAGCGCAACCCGTACTTCTGGCAGGTGGACCCGGACGGGCAGCAGCTGCCGTACGTTGACACGATCAACCACCGCCTGTTCGAGGCGC
>JAAZBY010000294.1 GCA_012513595.1 Chloroflexota bacterium | reverse complement strand
GCGCACCCAAGACACCGTGGCCCTGCCCGGGTGACCGCGGCACGCGCCTGACGAGGCAGAACCGGCCGGCGGGTATGGGCCGCCGGCCGGGCCAGACACAGAGAAGGAGCCGAGAGCCATGACGCAAGCAGGGATCCAGTTTGCTGTGTTTACCAAGCCGTGGAAAATGCCCGTGCCCGAGCTGGCCGAACACGTACGCCGCCTCGGGTTCGACGGCATCGAGTTCCCGGTACGCCCGGGGTACCAGGTGGAGCCCGAGAACATCGCGCGCGACCTGCCAGCCGCTGTGCGCACCTTTGCCGACCACGGCGTCAAGGTTTTCAGCGTCGCCGGGAACACCGACGAGGCGACCATCAGCGCCTGTGGGGCGGCCGGCGTGCCCGTCATCCGCGCCATGGCCCGCGTGGCCGGGCCGGACTATGTGGCCACCGTCGGCCGCCTGCAGGAGGAGTACGCCGCGCTGGTGCCGGCCCTCGAGGCCCATGGGGTCACCATCGGCATCCAGAACCACTGCGGCCGCAACGTGCCCGACGCCCTCGGCCTCATCGACCTGCTGCGCCCCTTTGGCCGCAAGCATTTCGTCGCCGTGTGGGACGCCGCCCATGAAGCGCTACAGGGCGGTGACATGGACCACGCCATCGACATCGTCTGGCCCAAGCTGGGCATGGTGAACCTCAAGAACGCCATCTGGCAGCGCACCAACGGCCCCGAGGCCGAGTTTGCCGAATGGAAGCAGTACTGGACCTCCGGCAGGCAGGGGCTGTGCTCGTGGCCAAAGGTGGTCGCGGAACTCAAGAGGCGCAGCTACGCCGGCGTCGTCTGCCTGACGGCAGAGTACTCGGCCGAAGGGGCGGTGAACCGCCTGATCGCCGAGGACATTGCCCTGGCCAAGTCGTTGTTCGCGGCGGAGGCCTAGATGGGAGCGCCCCTGGGAGATCGTCCTCTGCGCGTGGCCGTGGTGGGCGCGGGGCGCATGGCCAACAGCGTCCACTATCCCTCCCTGGCCTCCTTTGCCGACGTCGAGATCGCCGGCATCTGCGACGTCGATACGGTGCGCCTGCAAGACACCGCCGACAAGTACCACATCGCGGCGCGCTACACCGACTACCAGCGGATGGCCAAAGAGGTCGCGCCGGACGCTATCTATGTCATCGGGCAGCCGCACATCATGTACGACCTGTGGACCTGGTGCCTGCGGCAGGGGCTGAGCCTGTACATCGAAAAGCCCATGGGCCTCACCCTGCACCAGGCGCGCGCCCTGGCCCACCTGGCCGCGGAGCACGGCTGCATCACGCAGGTGAGTTTCCAGCGGCGCTCCAGCCCGATGGTGACCATGCTGCGTAAGGCCTGCCTGGAGCGTGGGCCGATCGTCCACGCCGTCTGCCGCTTCTACAAGTGCAACATCGAGCCCTTTCTCGGCGCGCGCGACCACATGATGGACGACGGCGTGCACGCCATCGACACCCTGCGCTGGATGTGCGGGGGCGAGGTGGTGCGCGTCGAGAGCACGCTCAAGAGCGTCGGCGTGCCCGACACCAACTTTCTGGCCGCGACGCTGCACTTTGACAGCGGCGCCATCGGCATCATGATCAACTCCTGGTCGTCCGGCAGGCGCATCTTTGACGTGGAGATGCACGCCCCGGGGATCTGCGCCGAGGCCGAACACGAGGGCTCTGGCGCCCTGTATGCCGACGGCGACACGCGCGGGACGCGCTTTGAGGCCCGCGAGGTGGCCGGCAGCGACGCGCTCTACGTGTATGGGGGCTTTCAGGCCAAGCATCGCGAGTTCCTTGACGCGGTGCGTGCCGGCACGCAGCCCCCGTCCTGCTTTGCCGACGCCCTGAAGACCATGGAGGTGGCCGAGACCATCCTGGCCCAGGGGCTCTTGCAGCGCGCCTAGCCCGACGACCACGCCGACGCCCAGGCCACACCGTATACTGAAAGGAACAGTTCATGCCCAGGCCAAACATCGTCTTTGTGTTTTCTGACCAGCAGCGCTGGGACACGGCCGGCTGCTACGGCCAGCCGCTCGATATCACCCCCAACCTGGACCGCATGGCCGCCGAGGGAGTGCGCTTTGAGCACACCTTCACCTGCCAGCCGGTGTGCGGGCCGGCGCGCGCCACCTTGCAGACCGGCAAGTACCCCACCGAGGTCGGCGTGCACACCAACCACCGCCTGCTGCCCCTCGACGAGCAGACGCTGGCCAAGAGGCTCTCCGCCAGCGGGTACGAGGTCGGCTATATCGGCAAGTGGCACCTGGCCTCCTTCGGCCCCATGGACGGCCCCGACAACTTTCGCACCCGGCCCGTGCCGCCCGAGCGGCGCGGTGGTTATGTCGATTATTGGCTGGCCTCTGATACCCTCGAGTTCACCTCGCACTCCTATGACGGCCACATGTTCGACGGCGAGGGGCGCCGGGTCGATTTTCCCGAGGGGCGCTACCGCGCCGACGCCCTGACCGACTGGACGCTCGACTACCTCCGCACGCGCACCGGTGAGAAGCCCTTCTTCCTGTTCCTCTCCTACATCGAGCCGCACCACCAGAACGACCACAACCGCTACGAAGGGCCACACGGCTCGCAGGAGCGCTTCAAGGACTATGTCATCCCGGGGGACCTGGTCGGTACCGAGGCGGAGGGTGACTGGCCGGAGAACATGCCCGACTACCTGGGCTGCTGCCGCAACCTGGACGACAACCTGGGTCGCATCCGCGCCGAGCTGGACCGCCTGGGCCTGGCCGACAACACCCTGGTGATCTACACGTCGGACCACGGCTCGCACTTTCGCACGCGCAACGCCGAGTACAAGCGCTCCTGCCACGACGGGTGCATCCGCATCCCGCTGGTGATGTGTGGGCCCGGCTTTCGCGGCGGGACTGTGCAGGACGAACTGGTCAGCCTGATCGACCTGCCCGTGACCGTTCTGGCCGCGGCGGGCCTGCCCCAGCCGGAGGACTGGCAGGGCCGCCCCTTGCAGGGCTTGGTGAACGGCACCACCGACGACTGGCCTGAGGAGGTCTTTTTGCAGATCAGCGAGAGCCAGGTGGGCCGGGCCATCCGCACGCGCCGCTGGAAGTACTCGGTGACGGCGCCCGGCAAGAGCGGCCGAGACGCCGACAGCGACGTCTATGTCGAGGACTTTTTATACGACCTCGAGCGTGACCCCCATGAAAAGTACAACCTGGTGAGGCACCCGTTCTACGCCGGGCTGCGCGCCGAGCTGGCCGCGCGCCTCAAGCGGCGCATGGCGGAGGCGAACGAGGCGGTGCCCGAGATCTTACCGGCGCCCTAGCGCGCCCAGTTGCGCTGCCCGGGGGCGGGCCCGCGCGGGCCCGCCCCGGCCCCATTGCACTGCTCCCGGAGCCCGCGGCGGCCCCAGAACGGAGGATGCCGATGGATTCCCGCGAACGCCTGCTACGCGCCTACTCGCACCGGGAGATGGACCGCCCGGGCGTCTACTCGCGCACCGGCTTCCCCGACGCGGACCCCACGTACGACCGGCTAAAGGCCTACCTGGCCGCGCACTCTGACCTCAAGGTGAACTGGAGCGGGCGCGCGTTCGAGAGCCCTTACGCCCTGCACAGCCACACCGAACCCCACTCTCCCGATTGGGAGCGCGTGGTGACCGTTCTCGAGACCCCCCTCGGGCCGCTGCGTTCCACGCGGCTGGCCAGCCGCAAGGGCCTGCCGGGGCTCGACGAGACCTACCTGATCAAGTCGCCCGACGACGCGCGCGCCTACCTGTCGCTGCCCCTGCCGGAAGTGGGGGGTGACGTGTCGTCGTTCAATGAGGTGGAACGGCGCCTCGGGGCGCGTGGGATCGTTGAGGTCAAGCTCGACTATAACCCCGCCGGCCACGTTGCGGAGCTATGCGGCTCGGAGGCGTTTGCGCTGTTCTCCATCACCGAGCGCGAGTTGCTCCACGCCCTCTGCGAGCGGCAGATGCGCCGGCTGCTGGCGACCGTTCGCTGGCTGGTGGCGCATGGCGTAGGGCCTTTCTTCACCATGCTGGGCGAAGAGTACGTCGTGCCGCCGCTACATAGCCCGGCCGACTTTTCCGACTTCAACGTGCGCTACGATCGGCCCATCATCGACCTGATTCACGACGCCGGCGGGTTCGTGCACATCCACTGCCACGGCCGGGTCGGCCGGGTCATGGACGGCTTCCTGGCGCTGGGGGCGGACGTCTTGCACCCGTTTGAGGGGCCGCCGATGGGCGACGTCACCCCCGCCCAGGCCCGCCAGGCCGCCGGCCACCGGCTCTCTTTGGAGGGCAACATCCAGATCAACCGCATGTACGAGGCCACGCCCGCGGAGATCCGCGACGAGACCCGCGCGCTCATCGGCGACGTCTTTGCGCGCGGCACGAACCTGATCGTCTCGCCGACGGCCTCTCCGTACATCCGCGGCGCGGGCGAGGTCTGTTTCCCCCAGTACCAGGCCATGGTCGACGAGGTGCTGGCCTGGCGCGGCTGACCCGGCTGGCGGGCACGGCTCGTTCGCAGCGGGATCCCGGTCGTCAGTCTCCCGGCCGCCCGGCCCTCAGGGGTGCCGCGCGGCCTCGCAGCGCGACCCGAACGGAGACTTCGTCAGCCTGCACGCCCCGACGCGCCCTCGCTGAGCCGGCCAGGCCGCGGCCACCACGCCGCGTGGCTTGACAAGGCCGCCCGGGTCGGGCACAATCGCGGGGTCAGACGACAGGCCGCTGAACGTCGCAGGAGTCGGTGATATGCAACCCTTCGCGCTGGAGGAACTGCTCGAGGGCGCCATCTCTGTGGAGCGTGGTGACGGCTGGGTAAAGCCCTGGCGGCTGCCCTTCTCCGAGCTCAGGCTCTACCCGCCGGACGACGGCCTGGCCCCCTGCGCCGAGGCGGCCGCCGGCGTGCGGCTGCGCTTTGCCACCGACAGCCCGCGCCTGGAACTGACCGTGCTGCCCATGGGGCAGCCGCGGAAGTTCGATCTCACTTCCGGCGGGGCCCTCTTGCAGACCGTCACGTTGCCGCCCGGCGCGCAGGTCGTGGCACTCGAGGGCCTGCAGCCCGCTGACTCGCCCTTGGAGCTGTGGCTGCCGAACACACACCCCGCAGCCCTACGCGAGCTGCGCGTGGTGGCGGGGTCCAGCCTGGCGCCGGCGCCCGACGCACGGCCGCGCTGGGTCACCTATGGCAGCAGCATCAGCCAGTGCAACGCGGCGCACTCTCCGGCCCGCACCTGGCCGGCCGTGGTCGCCCGCGAGCGGGGGCTGCACCTCACCTGCCTGGGCTTCAGCGGGCAGTGTCACCTCGAGCCGCTGTTGGGGCGCATCATCCGCGACCAGCCGGCCGACGTGGTCACCCTCAAGGTGGGCATCAACGTCCAGGGAGGCGCGACCCTTTCGGGGCGCACGCTGCGGCCTGCCCTGATCGGCCTAGTGGCGTTGATCCGGGAAAAGCACCCGTCGATACCGATCGCTGTCGTGTCGCCGATCATCTCCCCGCCTCGCGAAGAGCAACCGAACGCCCTGGGGATGTCGCTCGGGGTGCTGCGGGACCACCTGCAGGACGCCGTCCAGCGGATGCAGGACCTTGGTGACGGCAATCTGCACTACTTTGACGGCACGGAGATCTTTGGCCAGGACATGGTCGGTTACCTTCCTGACCAGTTGCACCCCAACGCCGACGGCTACGAGGTGCTCGGCCAGCGCTTTTCGCAGGTGGTCTTTGGCAGCGCGCCTTTCGCGGCTCTGCCTGGCACCGATCTTGCCTAGACCAGGAGCAACGCCTTCATGCCCAGAGACACCGACGTCCGCCCGCTCGGCGCGACGCTGTACTTCCTGCCGGTGGAGACCCGGGTACCGCTCAAGTTCGGCCCAGAAACGCTGACCTCCGTCACCTGCGCGCGAGTGCGCCTGGATGTGACGGACCGCGCCGGCCGGTCGGCCGTCGGCTGGGGAGAGACGCCGCTGAGCGTCCAGTGGGTGTGGCCAAGCCAGGCCAGCCTCACCGCACGGCATGAGGCTCTTGAGGCCTTCACAACCGCCCTTGGCGATGCCTGGGCGACCTTTGACTGCTGGGGGCACCCGCTCGAGATCGGCCACGCCTTCCTGGAGCACGTGCTGCCGCGCCTGATCGAGGAGGTCAACGCCCGCTGTGACCCCGCCACGGGGCCGCTGCCCTGGCTGGCGGCGTTGGTGTGCTGTTCGGCGTTCGACATCGCCCTGCACGATGCCTTTGGCGTGTTGCACGGCCTCCCCACCTACCGGACCTACACGCCGCAGTTCATGAACCGGGACTTGGCCGCCTACCTGACGCCCGCAGAGGGCGCCGACGTATCGTTCGCCGGCCGCTACCCGGGTGACTACTTTCCCGCGAACCCGCCGCGGCGGCTGCCGGCCTGGCACCTCGTCGGCGGCCTGGACCCGCTCGACCGCCACGAGCTGACCGGCAAGGAGCCGCGAGACGGCTACCCGGTGCTCCTGCGTGACTGGATCCAGCGCGATGGGCTCAAGTGCTTGAAGGTCAAGCTGCGCGGGAACGACGCCGAGTGGGACTATCACCGGCTGGTGCGCGTGGGGCAGATCGGCGCGCCGGAGGCGGTGGACTGGCTCACCGCCGATTTCAACTGCACCGTCACCGATCCGGCCTACGTCAACGAGATCCTGGACCGCCTGCGCGACGAGCACCCGCGCCTGTACGGCATGATCCTGTACGTCGAGCAGCCCTTCCCCTACGACCTGGAGGCGCATCGCATCGACGTCCACTCTGTCGCGGCGCGCAAGCCGCTCTTCATGGACGAGAGCGCCCACGACTGGACGCTGATCCGCCTTGGGCGTACCCTGGGGTGGACGGGTGTAGCCCTCAAGACCTGCAAGACGCAGACGGGCGCGCTGCTCAGCCTGGCCTGGGCCAAGGCCCACGGCATGACGATCATGGTGCAGGACCTGACCAACCCGATGTTGGCGCAGATCCCGCACGTCCTGCTGGCCGCCCACGCCGGGACCATCCAGGGGGTGGAGACCAACGCAATGCAGTTCTACCCGGACGCCTCTCTCCCTGAGGAGCGCGCTCACCCGGGGCTCTATCGGCGGCGGAACGGCCAGGTGGACCTGGCCAGCGTCAGGGGTCCCGGTTTTGGCTACCGTCTGGCAGAGATCGATCGCGAGCTTCCCGAACCAGCGTTGAGCATCTAGTACGAGACAGGAGACACAGAAACAATGGAAAAGGTTAGAGTCGGTGTTGTCGGTGCCGGTATCCGTGGCGGATCACAGGCCAAGGACTTTCTCGAGGGAGTGACCGAACGGGCCGAGTTGGCCGCGATCTGCGACACCGACCCGAACGTGCTCAAGAACTGGCCGATGGTGCCGACCTTCTCGTCCAGCGAGGAGATGATTCGCTCCGGTAAGGTCGACGCCATCTATATCGCCACGCCCCACTATGCGCACACGACGATCGGCATTGACGCGCTCAAGAACGGCATCCACGTGCTGGTGGAAAAGCCGATCTCGGTGCACAAGGCCGACGCCGAGCGCCTGATCGCCGCCCATTATGACAACCCAAAGCCGGTGTTTGCTGCCATGTTCAACCAGCGCACCGATCCGCACTACATCAAGGTGCGCGAGCTGATCCAGAACGGTGAGCTCGGCGAGATCCGCCGCACCAACTGGATCATCACCGACTGGTTCCGCACCGAAGCCTACTACGCCTCGGGCGGCTGGCGCGCCACCTGGAAGGGCGAAGGCGGCGGCGTGCTGCTGAACCAGTGCCCGCACAACCTGGACCTCTTCCAGTGGATCTGCGGCATGCCCTCCAAGGTTCAGGCATACTGCGCGTTCGGCAAGTACCACGACATCGAGGTGGAGGACGACGTCACCGCCTACCTCGAGTACCCGAACGGCGCCACGGGCGTCTTTATCACCACCACCGGTGAAACCCCGGGCACCAACCGCCTGGAGATCGTCGGTGACAAGGGCAAGATCGTCGTCGAAGGCCGCTCGATCACCTTCCAGCGGAACAAGGTTTCCATGGACGTCTTCCGCCGCGAGACCCCGCTGGGGTTCGGCCGTCCGGAGAGCGAGATGGTCGAGATCGACGTCGAGGGGCGCGGGCCTCAGCATCGTGGCATCTGCCAGAACTTTGTGGACGCGATCCTGGACGGCGTTCCCCTGATCGCCCCGGCCGAGGAAGGCATCCACTCGGTCGAGATGGCCAACGCCATGCTGCCCTCCTCCATGCTTGGGCAGGCTGTGGACGTTCCCATCGACGGCGAGATCTATGAGGACAAGCTCCGGGGGCTGATCGCGGCCTCCAAGCGCGCCTAACCTATCCGGTCGATGCACCGCCTCTGGCTGCTCTGCAGCCAGAGGCGGTGAGCGCTTGGCCTCCCGCTATGCCCCGGAACCGACTTGGCCCCGCGGCGAGCCCACCGTCAGGCTCGCCAGGAAGGACACTGAGATGCCCACTACCCCTGAGTCACCCGGCCCATCCCCCGCCGTCGACCGGCAGCGCGCCGCGTTCGCCGACGCGCCGCGCGAGTACGGCCTGATGCCCTTCTGGGGCTGGAACGACGACCTGAGCGAGGCTGAGCTCCTGCGCCAGGTGCGCGAGATGCACGCCGGCGGCTTTGGCGGCTTTGTGCCCCATGCCGATCTGGGCCTGCCGCGCAGCATCGGCTACCTCACTGACGAGTTCTTTCGTCTACTGCGCCTGGCCATCGACGAGGCCGCCCGCCTGGGCCTGAAGGTGATACTGTACGATGAGGGCTACTACCCTTCCGGCTCGGCCCAGGGCAAAGTCGTCGCGGAGAACGCCGACTATGCCGCGCGCTGCCTCGTCCCGGTGGAACGGACCGTCGACGGGCCGGCGCGCGGGTTCTGGCGGCCCAACCCGGGCCGCGCCGTCCGCGACGCGTTGGTGTCGGTGGTAGCGTGTCGCGAGGGCCCCACGGGGGAGCTCGACCCGAGCACCTTCCGGCTGCTGGAGCCCTCCGAACACGAGGTAGTCGGTTATGACCTGCCGAAGGGGCGCTGGCGGCTGGTGTCGGCCTGGAACGTGTTCAGCGGGGGCACCATCCGCGGCGTCTTTGCCGAGGAGGACGACGGGCACGCCTTGGCCCCTGCCGCCGGGGACATCATGAACCCGCGTGCCGTGGCGGCCTTTCTGCGCATCACCCACGACGCCTACTATCAGCACCTGGGCGATCACTTTGGCACGACCATCGTCGGCATGTTCACCGACGAGCCCGACCCCCTCGGCCGGGCTCCGCGTCGCCGCCCCAACCCCAAGCCCTACTCGGACGGCCTCCTGGATGAGCTGCAGCCCGCCTGGGATGGCGACGTTCGCCTCTGGCTGCCGGCCCTCTGGCACGACTGTGGCGCGCGCACCGAGGCGTTCCGGCACGCCTACAACCGCGCCGTGCACGACCGCATCGAGCGCGTGTTCTTTGGCGCCCAGGGGGCCTGGTGCGCCGCCCACGGCATCGCCCTGACGGGCCATCCCGGCCTCTCCAACGAGATGGGCGCCCTGCGGCGCTTCCAGTGGCCCGGGCAGGACATGGTCTGGCGCTACGTCGAGCCCAACAAGCCCACCGCCCTCGACGGAGCCCACAGCGTAGCGGCCAAGGCGGCCAGCAGCGCCGCCGCCCTCCTCGGGAGAGAGCGCAACACGTCAGAACTGTTCGGGGCCTACGGGTGGCACATCACCCTCGACGAGATCAAGTGGCTGTTTGACTGGCACATGGTGCGGGGCACCAACCTGTTCGTGCCCGGGTCGTGCATGTACTCGTTGCGCGGCCGGCGTGCCTTCAACAGCGAGCCCGACGTCGGGTACAACAACGTCTGGTGGCCCTGGTTCGGCGAGACGGCCGACTATGTGCGGCGGGTGTGCTGGCTGCTCTCTGGGGCCCACCAGGTCTGCGACGTGGCCGTGCTCACCGATGGCAACGCCATGGCCTGGGAGGCGGCCAAGCGGCTGTACCAGGCGCAGACCGATTTCATCTACATCGACGACGTCGCCCTGGAGGGCGCTACGCTGGCGGAAGGCCGCCTGGTGATCGGGCCGCAGGCCTTCCGGGCCGTGGTGTGCGATCCGGCGCTCCCCGAGGGCAGCCCGCTCCCCGCGCGCCTGGCCCAGTTCGCGGAGGCCGGAGGGCTCGTGGTCCGCAGCGGGGCGGCCGCCGACCTCCCGGCGCGCCTGGCGAGCGCACTGGGCCGCGACCTGCACTGGCCCGGCACCCCCGACCTGCGCGCCCTGCACTGCCGCAGGGGCGGGCTGGACTGCTATTACCTGGTGAACGAGGGTGAACACGCCCTTGCCGGCAACCTGACCCTCCGCGCCATGGGCGCGCTGGAGCTGTGGGACCCGCTCGATGGCTCCTCGCGCCCCTGGCCGGCGCAGGTCGTCGACGGCCGCCTGGCCACCCACCTGCGCCTGGAGCGCAGGCAGGGGCTGGTACTGGTCGTCGATCCGGCTGGAAACCCGGACTCTGCGGCGCCCAGGCCCGCCCTGCCCGGCGACGCCGTCCTGGCGGTCAGCGGTCCGTGGCGGGTGTGTGACACTGCGGGCAGGGAGGTAGATGCCCCTGCCCTGGCCGACTGGGCGCAGACCCCTGGCTGGGAGACCTTCACCGGCACCCTGTCGTTCTGCACCGAGTTCACCGCGCCGGAAGCGCTGGCCGGCCGGGCGGCCTTCCTCGACCTCGGCGCCATCGGTGACATCGCCGAGCTCTGGCTCAACGGCCGGCGCTGCGGGCAGCGCGCCTGGGCACCCTACGTTCTGGGAATAGGCGCCGCCCTGCGCACCGGGCGCAACCGGCTCGAGGTGCGCGTCACGAACAGCATGGCCAACGCCTATGACGGCCGCCAGATGCCCTCTGGGCTTCTCGGCCCGGTAGTGCTGCGCGGCGCAATACCCGATCGCGCCACCCTGGGGGAGGGATAGTGAACATGACCGCTTCGTCCTCGCGCTCTGGCCTCGCGGCGCTGCACAGGTCCTTCGTGGACCCGCCCCGCGAGTATGGCATGATGCCCTTCTGGTTCCTCAACGACGACCTGAGCGAGGAGGAACTCCTGCGCCAGATCCGCGAGTTCCACGCCAAGGGGTTTGGTGGCTTTATCCCGCACGCCCGGGTGGGGCTCTCGCCGCGGGTGGGCTACCTTACCGCTGAGTCCTTTCGCCTGGTGCGCCTCTGTGTGGAAGAGGCCGCCCGGCTGGGGATGAAGGTGATCCTCTACGACGAGGGCTCCTATCCGTCGGGGTCCGCGCAGGGGCGCGTCGTGGCGGAGAACCCCGAGTACGCCGCGCGCTGCCTGGTCGGCGTGGAAGAGACAATCACGGGCCCCGCGGCGGGGCTGTGGCGCCCCACCACGGGGCGTGACCTGCAGGATGCGCTGGTCTCTGTCGTCCTGGCCCGCGAAAGTGACGACGGCACCGTGGACCCGGCCACCGCCAGCCTGTTGGAGCCGGACGCCCTCGGCCTGGTGGCCTATGAGGTGCCGGAGGGGCGCTGGCGGCTCTTTTCCGTGTGGAGCGGCTTCAGCGGGGGCACCATCCGGGGCGTCTTTCCCTGGGAGGAAGACGGCCACGCCACGGCGCCAGCCGCCGGCGACCTGATGAGCCCGGAGGCCGTGGGCGCCTTCCTGAGGCTGACCCACGATGCCTACTACCGCGAGATGGGCGACCACTTTGGGTCGACCATCGTGGGGATGTTCACCGACGAGCCCAGCCCCCTCGGGCGCGGGCCGCGCCGCCGCCCGCAGCCCTGGCCCTATACCCCCGGGTTCCTCGCCTATGTGCAGCCCCGCTGGGAGGGCGACGTCCGTCTGTGGCTCCCCTTCCTGTGGCTGGACGGTGGCCCGCGCGGGGAGGAGTTCCGTGCCGTCTACCGGCGCGCCGTGTACGACCGGCTCGGTGACGTGTTCTATCAGGGCCAGCGCGACTGGTGCGCTGCGCACGGCATCGCCCTCACCGGGCACCCCGGCGAGAGCAACGAGATGGGTGCCCTGCGGTACTTTCACTGGCCCGGGCAAGACATGGTCTGGCGCTACGTAGAGCCAGGCCAGCCCACCGCCCTGGAGGGGGCGCACAGCGTGGCGGCCAAGGCCGCCGGCAGCGCTGCGGCCATCGCCGGGCGGCCTAGGAACGCCACCGAGGTGCTGGGTGCTTACGGCTGGCGCCTCACCCTCGACGAGACCAAGTGGCTGTGCGACTGGCACCTGGTGCGCGGCAACAACCTCTTTTTCCCCCACGCCTGCTTTTATTCCATCCGCGGTCGGCGCGCCTGGGAGAGCGAGCCGGATATCGGCCTGCACAACGTCTGGTGGCCCTACTTTGGCGCCATCGGCGACTATGTGCGGCGGCTGTGCTGGGTGCTGTCGGAAGGCGTCGAGGTCAACCGCGTCGCCATTCTGACGGATTCGAACGCTATGGCCTGGCGGGCGGCCAAGGAGCTCTATCAGGGGCAGGTCTGCTTTGCCTACATCGACGACGTGGCCCTCGGCGAGTCCCGCGTGGCCGACGGCGCCTTGGCCATCGGCCCGCAGCGCTTCAGCGCCGTCGTGGTCGACCCGCCCGTGGCTTTGCACCCGAGCCTGCGCGCCACGCTGGACGCCTTCCGCGCCGCCGGCGGGGTGGTCCTGGACTCTTGGCAGCCGAGCACGCTGGCGGCCGAGGTTTCCGCCGTCAGCGGCGGCGAAGTGGCCTGGTCAGGCGGGCCCGACCTGCGCGTGCTGCGCTACCGCAAGGCCGCCATCGACCTGTACCTACTGGTGAACGAGGGGGAAGAGGCCATCGCCGGCGACTTCTCGGTCGAGGGCGTCGGGGCGCTGGAACTGTGGGACCCGCTGGACGGCTCGGCCCTGCCCTGGCCGGCGCGGGCCGCCCTGGGCCGCACCCATACGCACCTGCGGCTGGAACGCCGCCAGGCCCTGGTACTGGCCGTAGACCCCTGCGGGGTTCCCGACCTCGCCGCGCCAACCCCGCCAGAGCCGGGTGAGCCGGTCGCCGCGCTGGGCGCAGGCTGGGAGGCGTACCGCCTCGACGGAACCCGGGCCGACGTCCCCGCCCCTGGCGACTGGGCCCAGGCCGCCCCCTGGCGCACCTTTACCGGGACGCTGGCCTTCCGAACGCGCTTCGACCTGCCCGCTGACCTGGCCGGCCAAGCCCTGTTCCTGGATCTGGGCCGCGTTGGAGACGTCGCCGAGGTGCTGGTGAACGGCAGGCCGGTTGGGTTCCGTGCCTGGGCGCCCTACCTGCTGCCCATCGGCGCGGCCTGCCGGGCGGGGAGCAACGAGATCGAGGTGCGCGTCACCAATAGCATGGCCAACGCCTATGAGGGGCTGCAGCTGCCGTCGGGGCTGCTGGGCCCGGTGACCGTGCGCCGCGCACGGTAGAGTCGGATCGTCGGTCGGGCGGGGTTCTCTGTGGAACGCATCGGGGAGGTGCACGATGTCCATGACGTCGAGGGAACGCGTGCTCTGTGCGCTGCGTCGCGAGCAGCCCGACCGGGTGCCCTACTGCGAGCTGGGGGTCGACCGGGCGCTGGCCGGCCGGCTCCTCGGCTGGCAGAGCGACCGCACGCAGCGCTCCAACCTGGAGGCCAACCCCTACTCCCTCACCGAAGCCGTGGCACTGGCCGATCGGCTGCAGCTGGACAACCTGTGCTACGTCCTGCGGGCGCCGGTCTACGTCGACAAGGTGCCCGGCTTTGAGGGGCGGCTCTTTTACGGGAAGGGACAGCTCGCCACGCGGGGCGACCTCGAGCGCCTGGTGCTGCCCGACCCCGCCGACGATGCGCTCTATGCCGAGCTCGAGGCGTTCGCCAGAGGCAAGGGGGATCGCCCCCTATGGCTGGTGACGCGGATGGGCATCTTTCCCACCACCCTGGGGATGGGCTTCGAGGCCTTTTCGCTGGCCCTGTACGAGGACCGCGGCCTGGTGGAGGAGATCCTCGATCGTTACGTCGAGTGGTCCTGCGCCGTGGCCGAACGCGTCTGCCAGATGGACATCGACGTGTACGTGACCACCGACGACATGGCCTTCAAGACGGGGCCCTTCTTCTCCCCGCGGGTCTTTCGCGAGCTGGTCATGCCGCGCTACCGCCGCCTGCGCCAGCACGTCACCAAGCCGTGGGTTATCCACTCCGACGGCAACCTGCGCCCCTTCCTCGCTGACCTCCTGAGCCTGGGGATCGCCGGGATCCACCCCAACGAGAAGGGCGCCATGGACATCCAGGACATGAAGCGCGACTATGGCGGGCGCGTCTGCCTGCTGGGCAACCTGGACCTGAACATCCTGGGGCTGGGCACGCCGGAGGACGTCGCGGAGGAGGTCAAGGCCCTGATCCGCGCCGTGGGCCCCGGCGGCGGCTATATCGCCACCAGCGGCAACAGCCTGGCCGCTTACGTCAAGCCAGAGAACGCCCTGGCGCTGAGCCGCGCCGTGCACGAGTACGGCGCCTACCCCTTGGCCATCTGAGCGCGGCCGGCCGATCGAGGGACACAGCGCGTTCGCAAGAGGAGTATGCCATGGAACCGGTTCTCATCGCTGACTATAGCTGCCAGACTGGCGAAGGCCCCCTCTGGCACGCCAAGGAGCAACGCCTCTATTGGTGTGACATTCCCACCGGCCGCATGTTTCGCTACGAGCCCGCCACGGGCCACCACGAGCAGTTCTACGAGGGTGACGTCGTCGGCGGTTTCACCATCCAGGACGACGGTGCCCTGCTCCTCTTTGGGGCGCAGGGCTCCGTGCGCATCTGGGACGGGGGGCGCGTCAGCACTGTCATCGAGCGGATCCCCGGAGAGGAGGCGTCGCGCTTCAACGACGTCATTGCTGACCCGCTCGGCCGGGTCTTCTGCGGGACGATGTCGAGCCCCGACCATCCAGGGCGCCTCTACCGCCTGGACCGCGATGGGTCGCTGCGGGTCGTGGTCGAGCGGGTGGGCACCTCCAACGGCATGGGCTTCACCCTCGACGGCACGGCGATGTACTACACCGACTCGGCGGCGCGCGAGATCTACCTGTTCGACTATGACGCCGACTCGGGCGAGATCAGCAACCGGCGCGTTTTCCTGCGGCTGGGCCAGGGGGAGGCCGGCGTCCCCGACGGCATGACCGTCGACGCCGAGGGGTACGTGTGGTCGGCGCGCTGGGACGGCGGGGCGCTCTTCCGCTACGCGCCGGACGGCACGCAGGTGGCGCGCATCGACTTTCCCGCCCGGAAGGTTTCCAGCGTGATCTTTGGCGGGCCGGACCTGACGGACCTGTACGTGACCACGGCGATGCGTGAGGATCGCGCCATCGAGGGCCCGGGAGCTGGGGCGCTGTTCCGCGTCCGCCCGGGGGTGCGCGGGGTGCCCGAGTTCCTCTCGGCCGTGCATCCCTAGGGAGGCGCGGCGAACGTGCGGCTACGACTTGGGGGAAGGCAGCCATGACCATCCGTGAACCCGCGCGCGACATCGCCGTGCTCGGCGAGGCCGACGTCCTGGTGGCCGGGGGCGGGGTATCCGGCGCGGCCGCGGCCCTGGCCGCCTCGCGGGCGGGGGCCCGCACGGTGCTCGTCGAACGCAACGGCTCCCTGGGCGGGGTGGCCACCGCCGGGCTGATGGCCAACATCGGCAACCACTTTCTCGACCGTCAGGGCCGCCTGGTGATCGACGGCATCGCCAAAGAGGTGGTCGACAGCCTCGTGGAGCGGGGGGCGGCCAGCCCCAAGTGGGCCTCGCGCGAGGTCCCCGGGGTCGTGATCGACTCGGAACAGCTCAAGCCGCTGCTGAGTGAGATGCTGGCCAGCGCCGGCGTCACCGTCCTGACGCACACCCTGGCAGCCCGGCCGATCCTGGACGGGACGGCCGTGAACGGCGCGTTCATCGAGAGCAAGGCCGGCAGGCAGGCCGTCCTGGCGCGCGTCGTTGTCGACGCCACCGGCGAGGCGGACCTGGCCGCGCAGACGGGCTGCCCGATGCGCTGGACCGACGGCTCCGCCTCGGTCGAGTTCAAGATGGCCAACGTCGACCTGGAGGCCCTCTACCTGCACTTCCGCCGGCGCCCAGATACCTTCCCGGTGGGGCTGGACATGGTCAAGGGCTTTGCCGAGTTCGAGCGCAACTGGGTCGAGCGGGGCATCTTCTTCTTCCCCCACGGCGGGGGACGCAAGTGGGACCTCGTCCGCCGGGCCGTCGCCGACGGCCGCCTGGAGGAGAGCCGCGGCATCCTCTACGACCTGCACGCGCTGGGGCTCTACGGCCTCCGCGGCCAGGATACCGTCGTGGTCAACTCGAACTTCTGGAAGGTCACCACGCTCGACACGATGGACGTCTCACGGGCCGAGCTGGAGGCGCAGGCAGCCTGCTACCACGTGGCCAACTTCCTGCGTGAGGCGGTGCCGGGGTTCTCCGACGCCCACGTGGTGGCCGTCGGCAGCGACCTGGGCATCCGCACCAGCCGGGGCATCGTCGGGCGCGATACCCTCACCGCTGACGCCGTGGCCTCGCCACGGCCGGTGCTGCACGACGACGTGATCGGCTGCGTCCCCTGCCGTGCGGACGTGCGCACGAGTGGCGAGTTCTTTTACGCCCACACCTGCGACGTGCCCTATGGCATTCTCCTGCCGCAGGGGGTGGAGAGCCTGCTCGTCGCCAGCGGCAAGAGCGTCTCGTGCACGCCACAGGGGCTGATCCGCGGGATGGCCCCCTGCATGATGCTCGGCCAGGCCGCCGGGGTGGCAGCAGCCCTTTCTGCCAAGCGCTACTCGACGCCGCACACGCTGGACGTACACCTCCTGCAGCGCGCCCTGCTGGACCAGGGCGCCCACCTGGGCTCGTCGTACCGGCTCATGTTCCTCGGACAGCCGGAGTGACGCGGCGGCCCCACGTATCGTGATCTGCGCCCCCGCCGGGGCAGCCTTTGCCAACGAGGAGTGACCATGCGCATCATCGACCCGCACGTGCATATCTGGAAGAACGACCCCGCCTACCCGTGGGCCCCCGAGACGACCAACCCGCCTACGACCGACGCCACGCCCGAGATGCTCCTGGCGCTGATGCAGGAGCACGGCGTCGACCGGACCGTGCTCGTGCAGCCGATCCAGTACCGGTGGGATAACCGCTACGTCGCCGACGCCCTGCGCCACTACCCGGCCAAGTTCATGGGCGTCTGCCGCGTCAACCCGGAGGACCCCGCCGCGCCCGATCACCTCTCACACTGGGTGGAGGAGGAGGGCTTTCACGGCGTGCGGCTGAGCCCTGCCCTGGGCGCCGCCGGCGATTGGTTCAGCGGGCCGCTGATGGACCCCCTGTTCGCCCGCGCCGAGGCATTGAAGGTGCCGCTGCTGCTGCTCACCAAGCCGGGGCGCCTGCCCGACCTGGCCGCACTGCTGGACCGCCACCCCGACCTGGACGTCTGCGTGGACCACATGGCTGACGCGACGCCGACCGAGGCAGCCGAGGTGGAGATGCTGCTCGCCCTGGTCCGCTACCCGCGCGTCACCGTCAAGATCAGCCACACCTGGTCGATCTCGGGCGAGGGCTACCCCTGGCGCGACACCTGGGGCCTGGTCAAGCAGGTATACCATACCTTCGGCGCACAGCGGATCATGTTCAGCACCGACTGGCCGGTCTCGCTGCGGCAGACGGACTATGGGCACACTATTCGCGTCGTGCGCGACGAGATGGACTTTTGGGCGCCCGGGGACCTGGAATGGGTGATGGGCAAGACGGCGCTACGCCTGTGGACGTTCGCGTAGGGCGGGGCGCGCGCGTTCTGGCGGCGGCGATTCTGGCGGTGGCCGTCCTGCTAGCCGGCTGCCTCCCTCCGGGCGATGAGGCCGCGCAGGCCGCGCAGGCCACCACGTGGCCCACTCCGGAGGGCGCTGCCGCGGCCGAGGTGCTGGAGGTCATCGACGGCGACACGATCCGCGTGCGCCTTGGTGACGAGGCGCACCTGGTGCGCTACATCGGGATCGACGCCCCCGAGACGGGCGAGGGCTACCGCCCCTACGAGTGGCTGGGGCCGGAGGCCACCGACGTCAACGCCTCGCTCGTGGCGGGCGGGCGCGTCTGGCTCGTAGGCGACGTGTCAGACGAGGACGCCTACGGCCGACTGCTGCGCTACGTGTGGGCAGACGGCCTCCTGGTGAACGCCGAGATGGTGCGCCGGGGGTACGCCGAGGCCAAGGCCTACCCGCCCGACACGGCGTACAGCGCCCTCCTGGAAGACGCCGAGCAGGAGGCCCGGGCCGCCAAGCGCGGGCTGTGGGGCGCGCGCCCGACGGGCACCCCGCCGCCCAGGGGTGCCGAGTCGGCGTGCCCGTACGTCGGCAACCGGCGTTCCATGAAGTTCCATCGGGGCGACTGCGCCTCCGTGGCGCAGATCGCACCTGCCAACCGGGTCTGCCTGGCCTCCCGGGAGGAGGCCCTCGCCGCCGGGTACACGCCGTGCGGGTCCTGCAGACCCTGACGGGCAGATTCCTCCCGTACTGTTCTTGACTTTGCCCCAGAGCTCTGCTATATCTGGTTATGTGTCCTCGTGTGATCCTGATTCCTGATTGCGCAACGTAACAGGAGGTCGGGCATGCGTAGATCACAGGCCAGATTGCGCGCCGTACTGCAGATTTGTGTGGCCCTTGTGCTCGCAGTCTCCATTATGGGATCGCGTGCGGTTTTCGCTCATCAGCCTCCGCCTTTGGCCAGCAACGGCCCTTACGACGTTCTGCCCCCTGTGACCCTGGACCTCGGTGTACAGTCTCCTGCGTCTCTGGGCAACGCGCCTCGGCACCCCAAGATGGACACTGCGGTTTTTCGGTTGGCTCAGGCTACAACCGGCGGAACGTGGGCCGAGCAGATCGCACAGATGTCCGCATTCGTGACCACGGACCGCGACCAGATGCAGGTACATATCACCACCACGCCCCAGCTTGCGGCCGCCGCGCAGG
>JAAZBY010000293.1 GCA_012513595.1 Chloroflexota bacterium | reverse complement strand
TTGCGCGGCCACCGGCGCGGCCAAGTACGGCTACCTGCGCCCCGAGTTCATGGAGCAGGCCGGCGCCGGGCTGCGCGAGGTCTGCGAGGCGATCGGCGTGCCGCCGGTGCTGCACGTCGGCTCCTGCGTAGACAACTCGCGCATCCTGACCATCCTCACCGAGTGCGCCACCGAGGGCGGCCTGGGGGACGACATCCCCGACCTGCCGGCGGTGGGCATCTGCCCCGAGTACATGTCGGAGAAGGCCCTGGCCATCGGCTCCTACTGCGCGGCCTCGGGCGCCTACGTGCTCTTTGGCCTGCCCAGCCCGGTCAGTGGGAGCCCCGAGGTGGTGGACCTGATGCTGCACGGTTGGATGCAGAAGGTGGGTGGGGGCGTCGAGTTCGAGCCCGACGTGAAGGCCCTCATCGCCAAGGCGCTGGCGCACATCGACGGCAAGCGCCAGGCGTTGGGGCTGGTGGCCTATGATCCGCTGCGCTACGGCGAGAGCGGGGACCGCCTGATGGCTGAGGCGCTGCAGGCAGTGCCGGCGGGCGAGCCCCTGAACCTCTATTCCGTCCGCCAGCAAGTTCCCGAGCAGGAGGCATAGGGAGATGTCGAGGTATATCGCCCAGGCCGCCATCCGGGGGGCCAACATGATCGTCACGGAGGCCGAGGGGCTGCTGCGCTCGGCCATTGCCGACCTCGGCCCCGACACCCCGGTGGCCTTTACCAACACCGCGTATCACCTGCCGGTAACGCTGGGCTTTACCGGCCTCGAGGCGGACACGCTCGCCGGCCTGCAGCCCGTGCTGGCCCACGCTCGCAGGCTGCTTCATCAGGTCCCTGGGGACAGCCTGTGGCTGCCCTACCTGGGGGAAACGCTGGACTGCGGCACGGCCACTTTGCTGGCCATGGAGGCCATCGAGGCGATCCGCTTTACCCGCGGCCAGCAGCCGGAACGGATCCCGGGCCTGCAGTTGACGGGCACCTCTTTCACCAGCCCGGACGCCTCCGGAGACGGCAACGATGGCCACGCCAACGGGCCGATCGACGACATCCAGCTGCGCGCCTGGGGCATCCAGCTGGTGGATGGCCGCATGCCCGGCTTTGCCGCCGTGGTGGGCGCGGCGCGCAGCAACGAGGCTGCCGTAGCTATCGTGCGGGAACTGCAAAAGCGCAACATCCTGGTGTTCCTCTCAGGGAACGTGAACGGACGCAGCATCATCCATCAGCTGATGGAAGAGGGCGTCGAGATGGGTTACGACACTTACATCGTGCCCTTTGGCACCGATACCATCTCGGCGATCTATGCCCTTGGCTTTGCCACCCGCTCGGCGCTGACCTTCGGCGGCATGTCGGGTGGTCAGATCCGCGACATCCTCCTGTACAACAAGTACCGCGTGTTCGCCTTTGTGCTGGCCCTCGGCGAGGTGGACGATTTAAAGTACGCGGCCGCGGCCGGGGCCATCAACTACGGCTTTCCCGTAATCGCCGACACGGTGATCCCCCAGATCCTGCCCACCGGCATCACCACCTACGAGCACGTGATCAGCATGCCCTTCGACGACATCGAGGGGGATAACGACGCGGAGCGCGCCCGTCGGCTGGTGCAGCGTTGCACCGAGGTGCGCGGGGTCAAGATCAAGGTCACCGAGGTGCCGATCCCGGTGCCGTACGGCAGCGCCTTCGAGGGGGAGCGCGTGCGGCGCGGCGATATGCGCGTCGAGTTCGGCGGGCGCGACGCCCACGCCTTCGAGTACCTGCGCATGGCTGACCTGAACGAGGTCGAGGACGGCCGCATCACGGTGGTGGGGCCCTCCTTCGACCAGGTGCCCGTCGGCGGGGCCATGGACCTCGGCGTGGTGGTGGAGGTGGCCGGCCGCAAGATGCAGGAGGACTTTGAACCGGTGCTGGAGCGCCAGATGCACTACTTTGTGAACGGCGCCTCGGGCATCCAGCACATCGGCCAGCGCGACATCACCTGGATACGCCTCAGCAAGGCCGCGGTCGACAAGGGCTTCGCCCTGCGGCACTTGGGCGATATCCTCTACGCCCGCTTCCACGATGACTTTGGCGCCATCGTCGACAAGGTCCAGGTTACCGTCTACACCGAGCCGACGGCTTTCCGCGAGTGGCTGGCCAAGGCGCGCGAGGCCTATCAGGCCCGCAACGTGCGCCTGGCCGATATGGTCGACAGTTCCGTGGACGAGTTTTACTCCTGCACGCTGTGCCAGAGCTTCGCCCCCAACCACGTCTGCCTGGTCTCACCGGAGCGGCTGGGGCTGTGCGGCGCCTACAACTGGCTGGACTGCAAGGCCTCCAACCAGATCAACCCCACCGGCCCCAACCAGCCGATCGTCAAGGGGATCTGCGTCGACCCGACCTACGGCGTCTGGCAGGGGCCCAACCAGTTCGTCTACCAGAACTCGCACCAGACTGTGGAGCGGGTCTCGATGTACTCGATCATGCAGGACCCCATGACGGCCTGCGGCTGCTTTGAGTGCATCGCCATGGTCATCCCGGAGGCGAACGGCATCATGGTCGTCTCACGGGAGGACCCCAGCATGACGCCGGCGGGGATGACCTTCTCGACCTTGGCGGGCGTGGCCGGCGGCGGGCTGCAGACCCCGGGGATGATGGGGGTGGGCAAGTACTACCTGCTCAGCCGCAAGTTCATCTCTGCGGATGGCGGCTTCAAGCGCATCGTGTGGATGTCCAGCATCCTCAAGACGACCATGGCCGAGGAACTCAAGGCTGTTTGCGAGCGCGAGGGCGACCCCGACCTGCTGGACAAGATCGCTGACGAGCGCACCGTGACCACCGTCGAAGATCTGCTGCCTTTCCTGGAAGAGCATGAGCACCCGGCGCTGACGATGGACCCCATTTTCTGAGGGACAATCCTCCAGCACACGAAAGGAGCTTCTGGATGGCCGCAGCCATGCCGAACGTCAAGGAAACCTGGACGGGCAAGATTCTGGAAGTCACCCTGGGGGCCGGGCCGGCCGAGGGTGGCACCCGGGGGCGCACCGTGACCGTGGGCGGAGAGACCACGCTGCCCTTCCTGCACTTTGAGGGACGCATCCCGCGGCGGCCGGCCGTGGCCGTCGAGGTGAGCGATCGGTTGCCAGAGGACTGGTCTCCGCTACTGGTCCAGGCCTGGGGCGATGTTCTCGGGGATGCGAGTGCCTGGGCGGCCCGTGCTGAGGAGGGTGGGGCGGACCTGATCGCCCTCTCGCTCGACAGCGCCCATCCCGAGCGCGGCAACACCGGTGCCAAGGAGGCCCGTGCCACCGTCCGGCGGGTGCTCGATGCGACGTCGCTGCCCCTGATCATCTACGGGCCGGGCCAGCCCGAGAAGGACAACGAGGTGCTGGTGGCCGCCGCGGAGGAGGCCGCCGGGGAGCGCGTGGCCCTGGGCAACTGCGAGGAAAAGAACTACCGCACCATCGTGGCGGCGGCCCTGGCCAGCCACCAACTGGTCATCGCCAGGAGCCCCATCGACGTGAACCTGGCCAAGCAGCTGAACATCCTGATCAGCGATATGCGGCTGGACTTGGACCGCATCCTGGTCGACCCCACCACGGGGGCGTTGGGCTACGGCATCGAGTACACCTATTCGGTGATGGAGCGCCTGCGGCTGGCTGCTCTGACGGGCGATAGCGTCCTGCAGCAGCCCCTCATCGTGACGGTGGGGCAGGAGGCTTGGCGGGCCAAAGAGGCGCGCACGGATGAGGGCGTCCCGCGGCAGTGGGGAGACTGGCTGGAGCGTGGCCTGCTCTGGGAGGCCAACACCGCCGTCACCCTGCTCGAGGCGGGCGCCGACATCGTAGTCCTCAGGCACCCGGGGGCCGTGCCCCTGGTGCACCGGGTGATCGACGGGCTTATGGAGGCTCCCAGCGCCTAACAGGTGGCCTGCGGCGGCCCAAGGGGCCGTGCCAGAGCAAGCGAAAGGAGTGCCACATGGCACTGAGCGGATTGGCAATCTACAAGCTTCTGCCCAAGACGAACTGCAAAGAGTGTGGCTACCCCACCTGCCTGGCCTTTGCCATGAAGCTTGCCGCCCGACAGGTAGAGCTGGCCGATTGCCCGCACGTCTCGGAAGAGGCCAAGGCCCAGCTGGACTCCGCCTCGGCGCCGCCCATCCGCCTGATCGCGGTGGGCGCTGATGGCCGCCGCCTGGAGGTGGGCAACGAGACGGTTCTCTTTCGCCATGAGAAGACGTTCTACCACGAGCCGGGTTTCTTTGTCCGGCTGGACGGCAACCTGAGCGACGGCGAGTTTGCCGCGCGGCTGCAAGAGGTCGCCGGGTATGGCGTGGAGCGCGTCGGGCAGGACCTGCATCCGAACGGTGTGGCCATCAGCGGGGAGGGCGCCGCGTTGGCCGCCAGGGTCGGCCAGGCGGTGCGGGCCGGCCTCGCCGTCGTTGTGATGACCTCGGATGCGGCCGCGCTGGACGGGGCGCTCCAGGCGGCCCGGGGGGCGTCTCCGCTGGCCTATGCCGCAGAGGCCGGGAACTGGCGTGAGATAGCCGCCGTGGCGAAAAAGCACGACGTCCCCCTGGTCGTGCGCGGAGAGGACGGCGACCTGGCGGGCCTGGCCGCGCTGACCGAACTCGTGGTCAAGGAGGGGGTCGAGAACCTAGTCCTGGATCCCGGCGCGCGGGGTTGGGCGGGCTCGCTGGAGGCGCTCACGCGGCTGCGGCGTGCGGCGATCAAGAAGAACTACCGCCCCTTGGGGTACCCGACCATCACCTTCCCCGGAGAGGCGGCCGCCAGCCCCGCGGAGGAGGCTCTCTTGGCCGCCCAGCACGTGGCCAAGTACGCCGGGTTCATCGTGTTGGATCACTTTCGTCCGGCCGCCCTCTACTCGCTCCTCACCCTGCGGCAGAACATCTACACGGACCCGCAGAAGCCGATCCAGGTGAGCCCCGGCCTGTACGAGATCGGCAACCCCACGCCCGACGCTCCGCTCCTGGTGACCACTAACTTTTCGCTCACCTACTTTTCCGTGGCCGGCGAGGTAGAGGGGAGCGGCCGGCCGGCCTGGCTGCTGGTCTCTGACTCGGAAGGGATGTCCGTCCTGACGGCCTGGGCGGCGGGCAAGTTCGATGCGGAGAGCATTGCCAAGTCGGTTCGTACGCTGGGCGTGGCCGACAAGGTCGCCCACCGCAAGATCGTGATCCCGGGCCTGGTGGCCTCGATCTCGGGTGAACTGGAGGATGAGCTGGCCGGATGGCAGGTGTTGGTGGGCCCGCGGGAGGCGATCGGCATCCCCTCCTATCTCAAGTACCTGGCGAGCGCCTGATGGCGGCGGATGACGGACGGCGCGGCGTGCAGGACGGTACGTGCGCCGTCCGGCTGGAGCCGGCCGGGCGGACGGTCCGCGTGGCGCAGGGGGCGCTCCTGCTTGAGGCGCTGGACGCCGCAGGCCTGCAGGTGCCCCTCCCCTGCGGCGGCCAGGGCCGCTGTGGGCGCTGCATCGTCGTCGTGCGCGAGGGAGACGTGCGCCGGCGTTCGGTGTTGCGCCTGACCGAGGAGGAGGTGGGGCGCGGGTACGCCCTGGCCTGCCAGACGGTCGTCACGGGCGATGCGACCGTTTGGGTGCCGCCTCACGTCGAGGACCTCGAACGGCTGGAGGCGGCCGACCGCGCGGACAAGGTCGCGCCCGAGGTGCTGGTCTGCGAGCACCGTCGGGAGCCCTGGGTGGCCGCCTATCCTCTGGCCGTGCCGCCACCGAGCATGGCCGACAACACCGCCGACCTGGAGCGCCTGGCGCGCGAGCTGGCGCGGGTGCATGGCGTGCCGGAGGTGCGGGCCACCCTCGGCGCGCTGCGGGCGCTGCCCGGGGCGCTGCGCGCCAAGGACTTTGCGGTGACGGCCGTCCTCGAGCGCGGCACCTGGGTTGACCCGGCCGGGCCGGCGCGCCTGCTCGACGTGTGGCCGGGTCGCCGGGCGCGGCCGATCCTGGGGCTGGCCGTCGATATCGGCACCACCAGCGTGGTGACCTACCTGGCCGACCTGGCCACCGGTGCGCTCCTGGAGCACGCCTCGGCCTACAACGCCCAGATCGCCTGCGGCGAAGATATCATCTCCCGGATCATCTATGCGCGGGATCGCGCCAGGCTGCTCGAGCTGCAGGAGCGCGTCCTCGGCACCATCAACGAGCTGATCGACTCTATGCTGGCTAGCCGCGGCGCGTCGGCGGAGGAGATCGGCCTGGTCACCGTGGCCGGCAATACGACGATGCTGCACCTCTTTCTGGCCATTGAGCCCAAGCACATCCGCCTGGAGCCCTACCTCCCGGCGGCCCAACGCTTCCCGCCGGCACAAGCGGGCGCCCTGGGCCTGCACGCCCACCCTGACGCCACGGTGGACTGCCTGCCGGTGGCCGGTGCCTACGTGGGCGGCGACATCAGCGCCGGCGTGTTGCGCTCGGGCATGCATGAGCAGGGCGCCGTGACCCTGTTCATCGACGTCGGCACCAACGGCGAGATGGTGCTGGGCAACCGTGACTGGTTGATCGCCTGTGCCTGCTCGGCGGGGCCGGCATTTGAGGGCGCGGGGGCCGCCTCGGGAACCCGGGCGGTGCGCGGGGCCATCGAGGAGGTCTGGATCGACCCCGCCACGCTGGAGCCCACCTGGCGCACCCTGGGCGGAGCGCCGCCGATGGGGATCTGCGGGTCGGGCATGATCGCGCTCCTCGGCGAGATGGTCTGGGCCGGCGTCATCGACAGGGGCGGCCGGCTGGCGGGGGACGGGCGCTCGCCGCGGGTGCGGCGCGGTGAGCAGGGGCCCGAGTACGTCGTCGCCTGGGCTGCCCAGACGCGCGACGGCCAGCGTGACCTGACCCTGAGCGAGACGGACATCCAGAACCTGTTGCGTGCCAAGGCGGCCATCTATGCCGGGGCTACCGTGCTGTGCGACAGCGTCGGCCTGGCTCTTGCTGACGTCGAGCGCGTGCTGATCGGCGGGGCCTTTGGCCAACACCTCGACGTGGAAAAGGCGATCGAGATCGGCCTGCTGCCCGACCTGCCCTGGGACCGTTTCGCCTTCCTGGGGAACACCTCGGTGCAGGGGGCCTACCTGGCCATGACCTGCCGCGAGCATCGCGCCATGGTCGACGCGCTGGCCGCCAAGATGACTTACCTGGAGCTCAGTGCTGACAACCGCTTCATGGACGCCTTCACCTCCGCGCTCTTTATCCCCCATACGGACATGTCGCTGTTCCCGTCGGTGCGGGGCTTTAGCGTGGCGGGGAGGCCGACATGACTCTGACCCTGGCGGTGGCGGGCAAAGGCGGCACCGGCAAGACCACGTTTGCCGCGATGACCGTGCGCTACCTGCGCGAACGGGGCCGCACGCCGATCCTGGCCATCGACGCCGACCCGAGCGCCAACCTGAACTTGGCGCTGGGCCTGCCGCTCCACAGCACGGTGGGCCAGATCCGTGAGGAGACGCGCGAACAGGTCAGCGGAGGGGTGTTCCAGCCCGGCATCAGTAAGCCCGACTGGTTCCAGTACCAGGTGCTGCAGTGCCTGGTCGAGGGGCAGGACCTGGACCTCCTGGCCATGGGCCGCCCGGAGGGGCCCGGCTGCTACTGCGCCGCCAACCACATGCTGCGGCAGGCCATCGACCGCCTGGGGGACGCGTACCGCGCGGTGGTCATCGACAACGAGGCGGGGCTGGAGCACATCTCTCGCCAGACGACGCGCGACGTCGACTGGCTGTTCATCATCAGTGATCCGTCGCAACGGGGGCTGGCCGCGGCGGAGCAGATCGTCGGGCTGCTGGCCTCCCTGGGCACCCGCATCGGCCATGCCGGGCTGATCGTGAACCGCGTGCGCGACGGGCTGCCGCCCGCGCTGCGAGAGCGCATCGAGGCCTTGGGCGTTCCGTTCCTCGGCGCGCTCCCCGAAGACCCGGCTATTGCCCGCCTCGACGCCGAGGGCCGCCCGCTCATCCTGCTGGACGATGATACGGCAATCTATCCGGTCGTGACGGACCTGCTGGACGGCGCCCTCCGGGGAACCTGACCGTGCCAGCGTTGCGCTGCCAAGGAGGAGACCATGCTGATCATCGGTGAGAATATCCACATCATCTCCCCGCGGGTCAAGGAGGCCATCGCCACCCGCGACACGGAGACGATCCAGCGCTTGGCAAAGAGCCAGGTCGAACATGGCGCCCAGTTCCTAGACCTGAACATCGGCCCGCAGAAGCGCGAGGGCCCGGCGGTGATGGCCTGGCTGGTGCCCGCCGTCCAGGAAGTGGTGGACGTGGGGCTGTCCTTCGATACCACCAACCTGGAGGCGATCAAGAAGGGGTTGTCGCTGGCCAGGCGCCAGGCGATGATCAACTCGACCTCGGCAGAGCCGGAGCGTCTGGCGCGGGTGCCGCCGGTGGCCGTCGAGTTCAGCGCGCGCCTCATCGCCCTGATGATGGGTAAGAGCGGCATCCCCGTCAGCGCCGAGGAGCGGGTCTCCATCGCCATCGACCAGCTGGTGCCGCGGGCCATGGAGGTGGGCCTCCCCTTCGAGAACCTGTTCCTCGACCCGCTGGTGCTCACCGTGGCGGGTTGCCAGGAGTACTGCCCGCACGCCGTCGAGGCAGTCCGCTATATCAAGCAGGCCATGGACCCCACGCCGATGACCGTTTGCGGGCTGAGCAACGTCTCGAACAACGTGCCGGCAGAAGGGCGCAGCCTGCTCAACCGCGTCTACCTGGTGATGCTGATGGCCACCGGCCTGGATGCCGCCATCGCCGATCCGCTCGACGCCAGGCTGCTCGAGGTCATCCGCATCATCGAGGAGCGCGACGACTCTACGCCGCTGGGCGCTCTGCTCTTGACCCTTCACGACCGCACCGTGGCGATGGAGGAACTGGAGCCCTCCGACGTGGACACGGGCGACCCTGAGCAGGTCGAGGTCTGGAGAACGGTGCAGGTGCTTCTGAACAAGACGATCTTTACCGAGTCATACCTGCGGGCCTGAGGCGCCCGCCGCGGTCGGCCCGGGCGGTGCACCTGCCTGCTTTACGGGGCATACGTCGCCGTGTACACTGGCGTCATGATCGGCGCCACGCGGCGCGTACCCTGGATCAGGAGGTATGGAGATGCAGCATCCCTGGGAATCGGTGCTCACCATGAGTGTCGTCCATTTCATGGCCTATCCGGAATGCATGGGGGGCACCGGTCCGATCGCTGAGACGGTCACGCGTCTGGCGCTGGACCCCTTCTTCGGGGCGGCCGAGATCACGCGGATCAAGGATCCCGAGGAGCGCGCCAAGGTGCGCCAGATCGCCGAGCAGAGCCGCCTGCAGCTCGGCTACGGCGCACAGCCCGTCCTCCTCGCCGGGCTCAGCCTGAACGACCTGGACGCCGACGGCCGCAAGGCCGCGGTCGAGGCGATCAAGAAGTGCCTGGATGAGGCCGCCGAACTGGGCTGTGCCCGCCTGGCTTTCCTCACCGGGCGCGATCCCGGGGACGCCCAGCGCGAGCGGGCCATCGACCTGCTGGCCGACTCGGTGACCACCCTGTGTCGCTACGGCCGGGAGAAGGGCGTAGCCCTGACGCTGGAGACCTTCGACCGCGACGTGGACAAGAAATCGCTGATCGGCCCGTCGGAGCTGGCGGCGTCCTTCGCCGCGCGCATCCGGGCGGCCTTTCCCGAGTTCGGGCTGATGTACGACCTCAGCCACCTGCCGCTCCTGCATGAGTCGACCATGCCGGCCCTCACGGCGCTCAAAGACCACCTGGTGCACGTGCACGTCGGCAATGCCGTGGTGACGCCGGGCCGCCCCGGGTACGGCGACCTGCACCCCCGCTTCGGCTTCACGGGCAGCGAGAACGACGTTCCCGAGCTGGTCGAGTTCCTGAAGGGCCTCTTTACCATCGGCTTCCTGAAGCGCGGCGCGGGGCGCAAGCCGTGGGTGGGGTTCGAGGTCAAACCGATGCCCGGCGAGTGCGGCGACCTGGTGATGGCCAATACCAAGCGCGCTTGGCGCCAGGCCTGGGCCGAGCTCGACGTCTAGCGGCGACACGATCGTTGCCCCGTTGCCTGGGGCT
>JAAZBY010000292.1 GCA_012513595.1 Chloroflexota bacterium | reverse complement strand
GGATCCACTGGCAGGCCTCGCGGAAGGTGCGCGGTGGCTCGCTGGCCAGGCCCTCGTTGATCGCCGCCACCTCCTCGAGGTTGCGGCGCACGGCGGCGTCCGGCTCCGCCTCGGCCAGGGCCCGGGCGGCGCGGGCCGTGCTGCCGATCCAGGCCTGCATGCCGAGGATGACGCTTTCCAGCCCGTCGTAGAACTCGGCCGCCTCGGGGTGCAGCGGGCGGAAGCGGGCCACTTTCTCTGCCAGGCCGCCCCAGCCGAGGCGCAGGCCGATGGCCAGGTCCTGGCAAAAGTGCTGCTGCGCCCCGATGGCGCCCACCAACTGGTACCTCTCGCGCTCCGGCCGCAGGTGCGAGTAGTCGAGGTCGGGGTTCCACGGCACCTTGCGGTAGGAGCCATAGTTGACCATGTAGGCCCCGGCCAGCGAGCTGTTCCGGTCGACGTAGGGCGGCTGCGCCTCGAGCACGCGGCGGTAGTTGCGACCCACGGCCCCGGCCCCAAAAAAGCCGCCCGAGGGGTGGTTGCTCTCCATTTCCAGGCCGTCGATGAGGACGTCGGTGATCGGCATCCCCGAGCCGCTGATCGACTGCACCACCTTGCGGCGCTCCTCCGGCGGCAGGATCAGGGCGTGATCGTCGTGGTCCATGGAGCCGATGATGCGCCGCTTTTCCTCCGTCTGGGCCAGCTTGGCGCGGCGGATCGCCTCCAGCCGGGCGGCGTAGGTGTAGCCGGCCCCGGCCGGCACAGGGGTCGTCTCGACGTCAGCGCTGGGCATGTCTTGCTCACCCTCCCGGGCCAATCAGGCGGCCGCGCGGCCCTGGGGCCGAGGTCCGCCGGAAGCGGGGCCACTCTTGGACGCTATCGCTTGCACGGCCGAAAGGCAAAGACGAGATCCCTCCTCACGAAGCGCTCGTCGGGATGACAAGCGTGGGGCCAGGCGCTCGCCGGTTGGCAGACGTCGGGCCACGCACGCGCCGGGTTGGCAGACGCCGGGCCAAGCGCTCGTTGGGGCGACGGAGATCGCCTGACGCGGCCTATCGCATCGCCTCGGCCACCTCCGCCAGGGCGATAAAGGCCCGCGCGGCACGCTCGGTATAGATCCCCGACGACGTCCCCGCCAGCATCCAGCCGCGCCGCCCCACCCGCTCGATCAGTTCCGCCCCCCGCCGGCGGATCTCCTCCAGCGGGCGCGTCTCCAGGATCTCCATATCGTCCAGCCCACCCACCAGGCAGACGCGCTCGCCCACCGTGCGGAAGGCCTCGTCCATCTCGATATCCCCGTAGGGGGGCTGCTCGATGGGGTCGAGCGAGTCGATGCCCAGGTCGGCGATCTGCCCCAGGAAGCGGCGCATGTTGCCGTGGTTGTGATAGTGGACGATCCCGCCGTGGGCGTGGACCATCTCCACCAGGCGCTGGTCGTGCGGCACGACCAGCTCCCGCCAGGCGGCCGGGCCCATCAGCTGGGTGGCGTACTCGCCCCCATAGACGCGCACACAGTCGACGCCGGCGGCGCAGGCCTCCTCTAGCAGGGAGTACAGCCGGTCGGCGGCCACCTGCACCATGCGGGCGATCACCTCCGGCTGGGTGGCCCACAGGTAGGAGGCCAGCTCCGTGCCGAGCATGTCGTTCGGGTAGCAGAGGCCGCTGGCCACGCCCATCACGGCCAGCCCGTCCCCGCCGACCCGCCCCCGATGCGCCAGGAAGGCCTCCACGTCGATGCGCGGCCGCACGTAGGGGATGGCCAGGAGCGCCTCGACGTCTTCGACCGATTTGCAGAGGTGCTCGGTAGACGCGGTAGTCTGCGCGGTGGTGGTGCGCACGGCGCGCAGCGTCCGGTCCGCCGCCTGCACGGTCGTTACCCGGTGGGGACCGTCGCGGCGCTCCTCGGCGGGAAAGGCCGCCCCACCCACCACGTTGCAGCCCGGGCCGATCTCCAGCCAGGGGTCGGTGCGCGCGATCAGCTCCGCCGTGATGGGGGCGTCGGGCGGCAGCCAACCGAGGCCCCAGGGCGCCACCGGCACGCGGTCGGGCCTCTCGTGCCGCAGGGCGGCCAACATGCGCTCCCTCGAAGTCATCCGTGTGGACATGGCCTGGGCTCCTCTCCGCTCTGCCGGCGCTCATTCTAGTCGCCCTCCGCCCTGCTGCGCAAGGATGCCGTTCGGCATTTGGAACGGCCGGCTTTTGCCTGGCGGGCAATCCTGCTATACTGGGCACCGTTTGGCCTTCGCAAGAGAGCAGGAAAGTGGCGGCAGTGGACTACGAAGCGGTCATCGGCATGGAAGTGCACGCCCAGATTCTGACCCGCAGCAAGCTGTTCTGCGGGTGCTCGTCCGACTATGCGTCGGCCCCGCCGAACACGCACACCTGCCCGGTGTGCCTGGCCATGCCCGGCGTGCTGCCAGTCATCAACCGCGCCGCCGTCGAGGCTACCGTCCGCGCCGGGCTGGCCCTCGGCTGCGAGGTGCCCCCCTTTACCAAGTTCGACCGCAAGAACTACCACTATCCCGACCTGCCCAAGGGCTACCAGATCTCCCAGTACGACCACCCCCTCTGCCAGCACGGCCACCTGGACGTGGTCGCCAACGGCCAGGCCAAGCGCATCCGCATCCGCCGGGTGCACCTCGAGGAAGACACCGCCAAGCTGGTCCACGCCGAGGGGAGCAGCCTGATCGACTTTAACCGCTCCGGCGTCCCGCTGATGGAGATCGTCACCGAGTCGGACCTGCGCAGTGCCGAGGAAGCCTACGACTACCTCACCAAGTTGCACACCATCCTGCGCTACCTCGGCGTCTCCACCGGCAACATGGAAGAGGGCGCCATGCGCTGCGAGGTCAACATCTCCATCCGGCCGCGCGGCTCCGAGACCTACGGCACCAAGGTCGAGGTCAAGAACCTGAACTCCTTCCGCTCCGTGCGGCTGGCCATCGCATACGAGATCGAGCGGCAGGCCCGTTTGCTGAGCGAGGGCGGCCGCGTCGAGCAGGTCACCATGGGTTGGGACGAGCGCTCGCACCGCACCGTGTTCCAGCGCACCAAGGAAGAGGCGCAGGATTACCGCTACTTCCCTGACCCGGACCTCCCTCCGCTGGAGCCCTCCCGCGAGTGGGTGGAGCAGATGCGCGCCTCGCTCCCCGAGCTGCCCGCGGCCAAAACCGCCCGCCTGGCCGCCGAGTACGGCCTGCGCGCCGAGGATGCGGCCCTCCTGGCCGAGGACCGCGCCATCGCTGACTTTTTTGAGGCTGCCGCGCGAGCGGCCGGGGACGTGTCCGCCCAGGCGGTCGCCAACTGGACGGTGGGCGAGGTCTTTCGCCTGCTACGCGAGGGCGGCACCGATGTGGCCTCCGCAGCCCTGACGCCGGAACTGCTTGCTGAACTGGTGGGCCTGGTCGAATCGGGCGCCATCAACGCCACTGTGGGCAAAGAGGTGCTGACGGAGACCTTTGCCAGCGGTGAGGCGCCGACGGCCATCGTCGCGCGCCGCGGCCTGCGGCAGATCTCCGGCGCGGACGAGCTGCGTGAGGTCGTCCGCCAGGCGCTGGACGCCAACGCCCGCGCCGTCAACGACTACCTGGGCGGCAAGACGGCGGTCATGGGCTTCCTCATCGGCCAAGTCATGCGGTTGACCCGCGGGAAGGCCAACGCCCAGACGGCGGAGGCCCTGCTCACGCAGGCGCTCGAGGAGAGGCGCGCCTAGCGCGTTCCATCAGTAGATCCTGGCCGCGCTTCGCCGGCCAGCGATATGTTAGCACACACTGGTTACCCAGAGAGAGGCAAGAAGAGATGCGCACACCGATCGTGGCCGGCAACTGGAAGATGTTCAAGACGGTCGCGCAGGCGAATGAACTGGTGGCCGCCGCCAAGGACGGCCTCCTGGCCGTGGCCGGCGTCGACAGCGTGTTCTGCCCGCCCTTCATGGCCGTCCCGGCCGTCGCCGCGGCCGTAGCGGGCACGGCGCTGGGCGTCGGCGCGCAGAACATGTACTGGGCCGACGAGGGCGCCTACACCGGCGAGGTGTCGGGCCTGATGGTCAAGGAGTTCTGCCAGTACGTCATCATCGGGCACTCGGAACGCCGCGAGTATTTCTGCGAGACGGATGAGGACGTCAACAAAAAGATCCTGGCGGCCCTCGGCCACGGGCTGATGCCCATCGTTTGCGTCGGAGAGAGCCTGAACGTCCGCCAGGCCGGCGACACCGAGGCCTGGGTCGCCGCCCAGGTCAAGGGCGCGCTCGCGGGCCTGACGGCCGTTCAGGTCCAGGGCCTCGTCTTCGCCTATGAGCCGATCTGGGCCATCGGCACGGGCCTGGCCGCCACCCCGCAGGACGCCGAGCACGTCTGCGGCAACGTCGTGCGCGCCACGATCGCCTCTCTCTACGGGGCTGCCGTGGCCCAGGCGGTGCGCATCCAGTACGGCGGCAGCATCAAGCCCGCCAACGCCCTGGAACTGATGAGCCAGCCGAACGTCGACGGGGGCCTGGTGGGCGGCGCCAGCCTCAAGGCGGCCGACTTTGTGGCCATCGTCGCGGCCACGGCCAAGGCCAAGGGCCTCTCCTGAGAGCTTCTCCCGTCAGAAAAGGCCACGGGCCGCCCGCTTTGGGCGGCCCGTGCTGCTTTCCTGACCAGCCCGTCAGAAGAGGGGCAGTTGCTTCTCGGCCGGCTCCTCGAGGTACGGACGCACGCGGCGCTCCAGGCCCAGTTCCTCGCAGAGCGCCTCGTATACTGCCTGCAGCCGGCGGACGTTGGGCGGCGGGCAAGAGTAACGGTCTCCATAGGCCCGCTCGTACCGCTCGCGCAGCCCCGGGAACAGCCGGTCCAGCTCGCGGTAAAAGTAGGCCCGCTGCCTGTCGCGCATGGTGAGCCCAAAGCCGGCCATCACGTAACGCGCCCCGCAGTCGGCGGCGCACCGCAAAATGGCCACGACGTCCTCTTCCGCGTCCTCGATCCAGGGCAGGATCGGCATCATCGTCACGCCCGCCTCGATCCCCCGCGCCGCCAGGTCGGCCAGGGCCGCAAACCGCCGCGAGGAGGGCGGGGCGCCCGGCTCCAGGCGCAGAGCCAGGTCGTCGTGCGGGGTGGTGATCGTGAACGATACCGCGGCGCGCACGCGCTGGATGTCGGCGAGGACGTCGGCATCGCGGAGGACCAGGTCGCTCTTGGTGATGAGGTGGACGGGGAAGCGCAGCCGAGCGATCACCTCGAGGGCCTGCCGCGTCAGGCGGTAGTCGCGCTCGGCGGGCAGATAGGGGTCGCTCATCGAGCCGGTGCCGATCAGCCCCTTGACGCGCTTGCGCGGCAGCTCCCGCTCGAGGAGCTCGATGGCGTTCACCTTTACCAGGACGTCGGTGAAATCCTCGATCCCATAGCACTCACTGCGCGAGTCACAGTAGATGCACTGGTGCTGGCAGCCGCGGTAGATGTTCATGTTGTACTTGATGCCGAACCAGGGGTCCGGCCGGGTGATGTGCGCCAGCAGGGTCTTGGCCTGGATCTCGTGGATCATCGCGTGCCCCCCACCGAGGGCAGCCCCCTCAGCGCCGCTCGCCCTGGCGCCCGG
>JAAZBY010000291.1 GCA_012513595.1 Chloroflexota bacterium | reverse complement strand
CGACCTGCTGGGCCTGGGGACGACGTTCAACGTCCTCGTGTCGCTCTTTCACCGGCGGCCGGTGCGGCAGGGGCTGTTCGGCCGCCCCCTTTTTCGCGAGCCGCTGGATCGCCATTTCTGGTGGATCGGGACGGTCGCGGCGCTGGCGGGGATCGGCGTCAGCGCGGCAAGCCTGGGCCTGGCCCTGCGCGGCTGGGCCATTGAGCGGCTGTGGCTTTACCTCACGGCGGGGGCGATGCTCATCCTGTTGGGTCTGCAACTCGTCCTGTTCTGGGTGTTGATGCGCGTCCTCGGGGAGCTCAGCCGTCGCCAGGCCCTGGCCGACGCCGACATGAGGGCCGCAGGGTGAGCGGGCCCGAGGGCTCTGGCCCTGCCGGCGAGGGGCGTCGCGCGGCGGCGCGTGCCGTGCGCTTCCCCCTGGCCGACGAGGCCCTGGAGGGCCAGGCAGCGCTGCGCCCGGCCGGCGCGGTGGACATTCTCTTCGTGAACCCCCCGGCGCCCGACCGCGGCATCTGGATCCGCAGCCAGCACCGCGTGGGGCGCCGCTCGCGGGAAGGGATGATCTGGCCGCAGGTCAGCCTGGCACAACTGGCGGCGCTCTTCCCTGACCGGACCGTGGACGTGGTGGATGCCATCCCTGCACGGATGACCTGGGAGGCCTTTGCCAGCCTGCTGCGAGCCAAGCGGCCGCGCTACTACGTCACCCAGGTGACGGCCCCCACCCTGCAGAACGACATGTACGGGGTGTTCCTGTCCAAGGCCTTGGGGGCCACTACGATCACCTTTGGCACCCATGTGACGCCCATGCCCGCGGCGACGATGCGTGCCTTCCCGGCCCTCGACTATGTGCTGCGCGGGGAGCCGGAGCTGACCCTGCGGGAGCTCGTCGATACCCTCGACTGGCAGAACGCTCCGGGCGCCGGCCATGCCGATGCGGCCGACGGCTGGTGGCCGGGGCTGGAGCCGGCCTTCGCCCGGTGCCTGCGGACGCTCTTCACCGGGGCGGACCCGGCCTGGACGCCTCTCTGGTGCGAGGACGCCCCGGCCGACGCGCCGCCCGAGGCGGCGCTGGCCAGGATCAAGGGGCTGGCCTGGCGCCATGGGCAGCAAGTGGTGATCAACGAGGACCGCCCCCTGATCGCCAACCTCGACGATCTGCCCCTGCCGCGCCATGCGCTGCTGCCGCTGGCGCGTTACCGGGCGCCCTTGGTGCGCGGGCCGTACGCCTTTGTGGTCACCAGCCGCGGCTGCCCCGGGGGGTGCCGCTTCTGCATCAAGCACGTCTCTTACGGGCGGGCCGTGCGCTACCGCTCTCCGCAGAGCGTCCTCGAGGAGATCGAGGGGCTCGTGGGGCTGGGGGTGCACAGCATCCACATGTACGCGGACCTGTTCACCGTGGACCGGGCCCACGTGATGGGCATCTGCGAGGGGATCATAGAGAGGCGCCTGCCCATCCGCTGGACCTGCAACAGCCGCGTGGACTATGTGGATCAGGAGATGCTCGGCCTGATGCGGCGCGCGGGGTGCTGGATGATCTCCTGGGGCATCGAATCGGGCGATGAGGCGATGCTCCAGCGGATGCACAAGGGCACCTCGCTGGAGGGGGTGCGCCAGGCGCTGGGCTGGTCGCGCGCGGCGGGCATTCGCAACTGGGGCTATTTCGTGATCGGGCTGCCCGGCGAGACCGAGGAGACTATTCGCAAGACGATCCGCTTCGCCAAGGATCTGCCGCTGGACCTGGCCCTCTTTCACATCGCCGCGCCACACCCGGGCACGCCCTTCTTCTTTGATGTGGTGGAGAACGGCTGGTTCCGCCCCGGAGTGCGCTGGGAGGACGTGGACATGGACCGCTCCACGGTCCTCGATTACCCGAACCTCAAGGCGGAGGACCTCGAGCGTTGGGCGCGCCGGGCGTTCCGCGAATGGGCCCTGCGCCCAGGTCCGCTGGCTACCTACCTGGAGATGCTCGTGGCCAGCCCCACGCTCCTGCGCGCCACCGTCGAGATCGGCCTGGAAAGCCTGGGATGGGCGCGATCGTAGGGCCGGAGCGGGTCGCCCTCGGCGGGGGATGGCTGGCGGCGGCCCGGCGGGCCCTCCCCCTGGCCGACGTGGTGCTCGCCCTGGCTGTGGCCGCGGTCTGGTACCTGCCGGAGGAGGGCCCCTGGGGGGGCGCCCTGGCCACGCTGCCCTGGTCGGCCGGGCTGCTGGCCGGGTTGTGGCTCCTGCAGTGGCGCAGGACCTTGCGCGCCTGGTGGCGCTCGCCGATGGCGCTGCCGTTGGGGCTGTTCCTCATCTCGGCGGGCGTCTCCGTCTGGGCGGCGTACGACCCAGCGCTGGCCTGGCTGAAGGCCTGGCGCATTCTCACCGCCGTGGGCCTGTGTTGGGCCATCGCGCACCAGCCAGATCCGGCCCGCCTGTACGTTGTGCTGGCGGGGTTGGGGCTGGCGGCCGCCGGGATAGCCGTGGCCTTCCTGGCCGGTGGCCTGTCGGGGCTGCTGCTTGGCGCGGGCGGGCCCGCTGGGGGAGTGGCCAGGGCTGTGGGCCGCCTGCTCGGGGGGCTGCCTTCCTTCGGGATGAACGCCAACTCGGCGGGCGGGCTCGCGGCGCTCTTTCTGCCGCTGTACGTTCCGCTGCTCACCACGCTGCGGCCTTCGGGGGGCCCTCGGGCCGGCGGTGGGCGCGCCGTATGGCCGCTCACTGTTCTGTGGACGGCGTGTGCGGGCCTGGCGGGGCTGACCGTCCTGATCAGTAGATCGCGCGGCGCCTGGGTTGCGCTGGCCGCGGTCGGGGTTCTGTGGGCGCTCTGGCGAACCGGGCGAAGGCGCGGCGCAGGGGCTCCCGATGCGGCGATCGGCAGGCGGACGACGGTCCTGGCCCTCGGCGCCCTGCCCCTGCTGGTAGTCGGCGCCGTGGCGCTGATGGCCCTGGCGAGCGGCGTGGCGGACCTGCCGGGCGTCGAGGGGTTGCGGAACAGGGCCTCACTGATGGCCACCGCGGCCGTCCTGGCGCGCGACTGCTTTTTCACCGGGGCCGGCCTGGGCACCTTCCCGATGCAGTTCTCGGTCTATGCGCTGCTCATCCACGTTGGCTATGTGCCGCACGCGCACAACCTGTTTCTCGACGTCCTGATCGAGCAGGGGGTGCTGGGCCTGCTGGGCCTGGCCTGGCTGGTGGGCGCTGCGCTGGCCATGGCCCTCCGGCAGCTGCGCCGGGGTAGCGGGCCGACCTCTTGGGTGGTGGAGGCGGCCGTTGCCAGCCTGCTGGTCGGCCTGGCCCACGGCCTGGTGGATGACGTCCTCTACGAGAGCCGGGCGATGCTGTTCCTGTGGGTGCCCTTCGGGCTGCTCCTGGCGACGTCCTCCTGGCAACGGGGCGAGGTGGACGAGAAGCGGCGCGGCCCGGCGCGCTGGTGCGTTCCGGCGGGGCTGGCGGCGGCGGCGGTGACGATCCTCCTCTGCTGGCCTACGGCCCGGGCGGCGTTCTACGCGAACCTCGGCGCCGTTGCCCAGGCGCGGGCCGAACTCGGCGTCTACGATCAAGAGCAGTTCGAAGAGCACACTGTGGACGCCGTCCGGCAGGAGGTGGACCTGGGTCCCGCCACGGCCCTGTTTGAGAGGGCGCTGGCCGCTGACCCGCGGCAGGCCACGGCGCGGGAGCGTCTGGCCGCCGTGGCCCTCTCCCGCGGCGCCTACGGCGAGGCGTTGGCGCACATGGAGGCGGCCTGGGCCGGCGGCCAGCGGGGCTCGGTCACGCGTCTGCTCCTGGGGGATGCCCTGGTCGCCACCGGCGACCCCACCCGGGCGGCCGAGGTAGTGCGCGGGGAGCCCTGGGGGGTGCCGCGCCTCCTCTGGCAGCTGTGGAAGCGCTACTACGCCTATGGCGATTGGCAGCGCGCTCTGGACGCGGGCACGGCCGTGTTGCTGCTGGACCCTGGTAGTGAGGATGCCGCGCTGGGCGTGCGGCTGGCGCGCCAGCGGCTGGGGGGACCATGAGCGCGGCAGCAAGGGGCGGGGCGATGAGGCGCCGCGTGGCCTGGTGCGCGGCGATCGTGCTGCTGGCCTTCCTAAGCATCTACCAGCAGCCCAACTATCCGGCGACCTGGCTGGACGAGGGCTTTGTCTTGCAGGGGGCCGCCAACCTGGTGACCTTTGGCCGCTACGCGCTGCGCTCGTCCGAGGGCTTCCGCCCGCTGGACCAACCCCTCCTGGCCAACGGGCCTGGCGTGGTCGTGCCCATCGCAGCAGCCTTTGCCGTAGTTGGCGCCGGGCTGCTGCAGGCCCGGCTGGTGATGGCCGCCACCGTGCTCGTGGCGGCGTTCCTGTTCGCTTGGCTGGCCAAAAGGCTCTACGGCGAGGCCGCCGCCCTCATCTCGCTGGGACTGCTGTTGGCGGTGCCGGCGCAGGGGTTCCTCTTCTATGGGCGGCAGGCGCTGGGGAACATCCCCGCCCTGGCCTACTTTCTAGGCGGCTATCTCTTCTGGGTGCAGGGGCTCGAACGGCGTAGGCCGCTCTGGTCGGTGCTCGCCGGAGCCCTGTTCGGCCTGGCCATGGTCACGAAAAGCCAGTACTACGTCGTCGGCGCGGCGCTGCTGGCCTATGCCCTTCTGAGCGCCCTGACCCTGCGCGCGGCGGGATGGCGCCCCGCCCTGTATGCCGGGTTGGGGGCCGCAGCGGTCCTGGCGGCCTGGCTGGCGGTGCAGGCGGTGACGTTAGGCCCGGCGGGGTTTGCCGCCCACGTCGCGGCGCTGCGCAGCAGTTCCCGCGTCACGATCATGGCCTTCCGGTCGATGCGCATTCCGGGCAGCGCCTGGTACCTGGTGCGCTCGGGGATGGCGCTTTTTGTGGCCCCAGCCTGGGCCTATGCCGCCTGGAGGTGTTGGAAAGAAAGGGGCCAGGCGCACGCGGAGCTGCTCCTCGTCGTCCTGCTGCCCATTTGGGTGTGCTGGTACCTGTTGGCCTCGGTGGGCTGGCCGCGCTACGCCCTGGACCCCTATCTGATCGGGCTGCTCCTTACCGGGCGCGCGGCGCTCGCCGCCGTAGGGCGCCTGAGAGAGTACCGGGGGCCAGCCAACTGGTCTGGGCGCGGGGTGCGCCTTCGGTTTGCCGGCCTGGCTGCGGTGCTGCTGGTGGCCTTCTGCTGGGGCCTGGGGGGGCTCCTCGAGCAGGCAGCCCAGGTGGTGGCCCGGCCGGACCGCTTTGCCCAGACCTTTGCCGACTATATCACCACTGCGGTGGACCGGACGGTCGTGGTCGAATCGTGGGAGTGGGAGCTCGATGCCCTCACGGACCTCACCTACCACCACCCGACCAACGACTGGGTGGACCGCTACACCGCCTGGACGCAGTTCGGCGACGCGGTAACCATGCAGTACGCGCCGGCTGCGTACAGGCCTGGCTTCCTGGTGGTCGGTCCGTTCGCCAAGTGGACCGGCATCTACGACGGGTATCTCGCTCAGGGGTGCTGCATCCTCGAGCACACCAGCGGGCCCTATGATCTCTACAGGGTCAGAGAGTAGTGCCGCCTAGTCGGCGGAGCGATTGCTGAGGACAGGATGGGGAGAGCTGCGAACATGGCCAGGCAGGTGGCGAGCGGCTGCTGGCGGCGCGGGCCTCGGCGGGCGCGCGCCCGACGGCGGGAGGTCTCGCTGGCAGCGGGTACGCGGCCCCGTCGCCTGTGGGCGTGGGTTTGCCTGCCCTGTCTGGTGGCGCTGGCGCTGGCCGCCCCGGCGGCTTGGGGGGAAGCGTCCGCGGGAGGCTGGGGCCAGCCCACCAACCTGTCGCAATCCGGCTCGGCCTCACAACCGGTCGTGATCGGCGCGCGGGGTGGTGCGGCTCTGCAGGCCTTCTGGTGGGACCAGTTCGACGGGCTGATGACGGCCCGCTTTGGGGAAACCTGGTCCCCCGCGCAGGCCGCGCCGATCCTGGTGTGGGATGCTGGGCGCCAGGAGGCGGTTCCCCTGGCCAAGATGCCACAGATCGTCGCGGACGGGGTTGGCGGCGCCCATGCCTTCTGGCTGCCCACCGATACGGGCCAGGGGCTGACGGCCGGGGTTCTGTACCACGCCGCCTACTCTAGCCGGGGGCAGACCTGGTCGGCCTTGCAGCAGGTGGCGGACGGGGTCATCGGTTGGGCCGCCTTCCCCGACGCGGCCGGGACGCTCCACGTCGCCTATGTGCGCCAGACGCAGACGGCCCTGATGCCGGCCGGCGTCTACCACACCGCGCTGAGGGCTGGGGCCACGGAGTGGCCGGCGCCGCGGGTGGTCAGCGCGTCGATCTACGCGCGCCTGATGACGGCGAGCCAGGTGCGCCTCGCCGGCGCCGCCGATGAGGCGGGCAACGTGAACCTGGCCTGGTACGACCCGCGCGAGGCCCGCATGCTCATCGCTCGCTCCCCTGATGGCGGGCAGACCTGGCAGGAGGCACGCGCGGTGCCGGTGCCCGAGGCCGCCTACCCGCTGCTGGCCGCGCCGGCCCGCGGGGAGGTGTTGGCCCTCTGGCGGGCAAGCGTCGGCGGCATGGGCCTGGCGCTGTACCAGCAGAGCTCCCACGACGGCGGCAGCACCTGGGATCCGCCGCAGCGGGTGCTGCCGGACCTGGCCGCCCCGGGCCAGGAGACTGCTCTTATCGAGGTCCCGCAGGGCCGGCTGCTGCTGGTCGCCGGGCTGGGGACCTACGCGCTGACCGTTTCGGAGTGGACTGCGGCCGGCGCGGAGCCGGGGGCGGGGGCCGGCTGGTCCGAGCCGTTGAGCGTGGCGCTGGCCGTCCAGGGCAGCGAGGCGAGCGGAGTCGCGTCGCTCGAGGTGCTGCGGCTGTGGGCCAACGCGGACTACCTGGCCGTCGTCGGGCAGGGGCAGGATGGCGAGGTCTGGGCCCTGCGCCGTCCCTACGGTGACGTCGCCTGGCAGCGCGGGGAGGCCGCCTCTTGGTCGACGCCGGCCGGCGCGTTGCAGGCCGGGGCGCGATCGTCCGCGCCAGCGCTGGCGGCGGGCCGGGATGGCCGCCTGTACGCCGTCTGGGCGGAAGCGCTCGACGAGAGCGGCACCACGATCATGTACGCCTCTGGCGACGACTCTGGCTGGGAGCAGGCCGTCCAGGCCCTTCACGTCGAGGCTCGGGAGGTCGAGGACCTCTCCATCGCCGTGGGGGCTGAGTGGCTGCACGTGGTGTGGGGCGAACCGGAGACCGGGGCGATCTACACCGCGCGGGCCTCGCTGCCACGCGACTCTGGCGCGGCCACCTGGGGGGAGGCCGTTCGCCTGCCGGTGCCCGCGGGGGCGGAGGGCGCCGCAGTCTCTCCCCATCTCCTCGTCGACCTGCGGGGGCGCCTGCACGCCGTCTATGCGGTCCCCCTGGACGAAGGCCGTGGCGTCTACTACGTCTGGTCAGACAGCCAGGGGCTCACCTGGTCAGAGCCGAGCCGCGTGTTTGACGCGGTCGTGGCGGGGTGGCGCCGGGTCGGGGAGACCAGCCTGGCCGTCGATACCGATGGGGCGGTGTACGTGGCCTGGGCGCGTTTGGCGCTCCTTACCGGGGTTCCCGAGGCGCTGTGCCTGGCCGAGTCGCACGATGGCGGCATCGATTGGTCGGGTGCGTACGCCATGGCTGAGGGCCCGGTGGGGACTCCGCTTCTGGGCGTGTCGCAGCAAGGGCAGGTGCATCTCCTCTGGCACGACACGGCGAGGGACGTCTGGATGGCTCGCACCTCGCCGGACGCGGCCCTGAACTGGAGCGATCCGTCGGAGGTCCCCGGGTCGGCCGCGGCTGAGGGGCCGGCCAGCCTCACCTACGACCTGGCTGGCCATCTCTACCTCCTGGCCGTCACGCGCGACGCGGTGGGAGAGCCCATGCTGCGGTACTCCTCTTGGAGCAGCGAGGGGGGGCAGTGGGGCGCGGCGAGTGACTATCGTCTGTCATCGGTGGGCGGCGGCCAGGTCAGCGTGGCGGCGGCCCTCGCGGCGGAAAGCGGACAACTGCACGCTCTGGTCTCTTGCATCGAGGGTACCGGTGCGCAGAGTGCGCGACGGACCTGGCACACGCACAGGGCCGTCGCTCCGGTAGAGGTCATCGCTCCCGCCCCATCGACGCCGACGCCGCTTCCCAGGGCGACCAGGACGCCCACTCCCGCCACGCCCGCGGAGCCAACGCCGGTGATCGACCCGCGTGCCCCGCACGCTGGGGGGCGGTCGGTGGGGCTCGGGCCGCTGTCGCTGCCGCTAACGGCGGTCATCGGGCTGGCCCTGGTGGCCCTGAGTGTGGTGGGCGTCGCCGTGATGCGAGAGACGCGGGCACGGTAGAACGCGCGCCGGTGCCTGCCGGAACGCGGCAGGATGGGCCGGCGCTCCTTCGGGGTGAGCATGGGCGAGTGGACGCGCCGAAAAGCCGACCGAACCGCTGCCGGGCCTCCTGGGCCGGCCGGGCGTCGCCGGGCGGTGGCGGGCATGGCCGTCATGCTGCTGGCCCTGGTAGCGCCGTGCGCTGCGGTGGCCCAGGGGCACGTTATCGAGGCGCCGGTGATCATCTGGTCGGCGCCGATGAACCTGTCCGCCTCTCCGGAGGTATCCATCCATCCGGAGGTCGTCGCAGATCGGTCGGGCTATGTGCACGTTCTGTGGAGCGAGGACGTGGGCGGCCGGCCGCCGGTTGGCACTGAAGTGCTGTGGCATGGTGACTCGGTGGGTTATCGCCAGTGGGATGGGCTGCGCTGGACGCCTCCCGTAGACGTGCTGCACGTCGAGGGGGACCCGGCGGCCGACTTTGTGGCGGCGGCGGTCGACTCGAGCAATCGCCTGCACGTCGTGTGGATGGGCCAATCGGCGTTCTACTATAGCTCGGCCCCCACGCTAAAGGCGGCCTCGGCGCAGGAGTGGACCCCCATCGTGGCGCTGGCGGCCTCCAACCTGACGCTCTACCCGCTGGACATAGCGGCCGACTCGCAGGGCGGGCTCTACGCGGCGTTGTCATCTTCTGACGGGGTCGTGTCGTGCATGCGGTCGCTCGATGGTGGCCAGACCTGGGAAAGGCCCGTGGTCGTGTCTGGGTCGCTGGGCGCCTTGGAGAGAAGTATCTCCAACGTGCGGCTGCTGGTGGACAGGGCGGACCGCCTCCACGCCACCTGGCAGACTGACCAGGAGCAGGGCTACGGTCAGGCCGTCTACTATGCGCGCAGCGTGGACGGGGGCGAGTCCTGGTCGACGCCGTTCCAGCTGGCCTACCGAGACCTGGGCGATACGTTTTGCGAATGGCCCGTGCTCGCGGCGCGAGGGGCAGACGAGCTGCACGTGATCTATGTGGACGGCTGGCACGTCGGTCGCTGGCACAGGATCTCGCGGGATGCCGGGGTGACGTGGGATCCGCCCCAACAGATCATCACATCCATGGAGGGGATCAACGGGTTCGTGACCCCCGTGGTGGATGGGGCCGAGCAGCTGCACCTCATCATCAACATGCGCACGCGGGCCCAGTCACACGGGGTGTACTGGGCCACGTGGCTTGGGGAGGTTTGGTCTCAGGTGAGGGTGGCGGACAATGTGAGCGTGGGGGCAGCCTCCTCACACTATACCGATGCCGCCGTCGCACTGGGGAACGAGCTCCACGTCGTCTACACCCAGAACGATGGCGGGGAGATCTGGCACGTGAGCGGCCTGATATCGAACGCCCCGCGGCAGGCCGGTCTGCCGCGGCCCGCCCAAATCGTGCCGCGCGCCACGCCGCAGCCTGCGTCAACGGGCGCCGGGCTGCCCGCGTCTGAGGCGCGGCAACCGTCGCCTCTGTTGGGGGCTGCTCCCTTTAGCCACGGGGCGATCGGCGACGAGCACGCTGCAGCCCTGGGAGTGGCGGGCGCCCTGCTGGTCGTCGGGATCGCCGCGGCGCTCCATCTGATCCGTTCCCATGCACGCGCAAGATAGGATGCCCATGTTGCACCTCGATGGCCTGTCACGGTACCGCTACTTGCTGTGGCAATGGACGGCGCGCGAGCTCCGGGTGCGCTACAAGCAGTCGCTCCTGGGCGCGGGGTGGGCCGTCCTGCAGCCGCTGGCCCTGACCGTGATCTTTACGGTGGTGTTCTCTGTGTTGGTGCATATCGAGACGGGGGGCGTTCCCTACCCGGTGTTCGTCTATGTGGCACTGGTGCCCTGGACGTTCTTTGCCAACTCGCTCACCTTTGGCATCCCCAGCCTCGTGAACAACATGAACCTGGTCACCAAGATCTACTTCCCGCGAGAGATCCTTCCGCTGGGGACAATCCTGGCGGCGCTGCTGGACTATGTCATCGCGGCGCTGGTGCTCGTGGCGATGATGCTCTATTACCGGCTGAACTTGAGCGTGCAGATGCTGTGGGTGTTCCCCTTGCTGGCTCTGCAGGTGCTTTTTGCTGTCGCGGTGACCCTGGCGGGCGCGGCACTGCTGGTTTTTGTCCGCGATGTGCGCTTTGTGGTGCCGCTCCTGTTGCAGGTATGGATGTATGCCACGCCCGTGATCTACCCGATCGACATGGTGCCGGCCCCGTTGCGCACCTATGTCTACCTGAACCCGATGGCCGGCATCATCGACGGCTATCGCCGCGCCTTCCTGCTCGGTGAGCGCCCCGACCTGGGTGCCATGGTGATGGCGACGGGCATCACCGTCGTGTGCCTGGTCGGTGGCTGGCTGCTGTTCAAGCGCCTCGAGCCCCACTTTGCGGACGTGATCTGATGAACGAGACCGGGTGGATCGTCTTTGAGGGGGTCTCCAAGCGTTACCGGCCGGGCACGCTCGGCTCACTGCGCAGTATCGTGGCGGATCTATCCAGCAGGCCGCGGCAGCGTGAGCAGGCCGGCGCCCGGTATATCTGGGCGCTGCGCGACGTCAGCTTCCGAGTGGCCCCTGGGGAGTGCCTGGGCCTGATCGGCCCCAACGGAGCCGGCAAGACCACGGCCCTCAAGCTCGTGTCGCACATTTCGGTGCCGACGGAGGGGCGGGTGGCGGTGACGGGGCGCACCTCCAGCCTGATCGAGCTGGGCGCAGGGTTTCATCCCGAGCTGACCGGGCGTGAGAACATCTACCTGAACGGGGCGATCCTGGGGCTGAACCGACGCGAGCTGGAACAGCGGCTGGAGGCCATCGTGGCCTTTTCCGGGCTGGAGCGCTTCATCGACATGCCTGTGAAGCGCTATTCCTCAGGGATGTACGTGCGCCTGGGTTTTGCCATCGCCGCGCATGTGGAGCCGCAGGTGCTCCTCGTGGACGAGGTCCTCGCCGTCGGGGACGCCCAGTTTCGGCACCTGTGCATTGAACGCATGGCGCAGCTGCGAGAGCAGGGCACCACGATGCTCTTTGTGTCGCACAACATGCACCTTGTTCGCGAGGTGTGCGATCGCGCCATTCTGCTGGCCGAGGGCACCGTGCGTGCCGAGGGTGAGCCTGACAGCGTCATTGCCGCATACGAGCACTATCTCTACTCGCAGCCGCCCCCGCCGGAGGACGAGGAGACCCGCGTGCGCCTGGCCGTGGACGACGGGGCCGCCGTGTCGCTCGGCAGGATCTGCTTCACGGCGCCCAACGGCACTGAGGCGACGATGCTGGATGGGTCGCAAGCAGCCTGCCTGAGGATCCCCTACCGCTCAGCCGGGCGGCTCCATGTTGGCAGGATCGACGTGCGCATCCTGCGGCAAGATGGTGTGGAGTGTAGCGTTGTCTGCTCGGACATCACCGCCCTGCCGGGCCATCGTCTGCGGGAGATCGACGGCGAGGGCCTAGTGGAGCTCGAGTACGCTCCCCTGCAGCTGGCGCCGGGAGACTACCGGGCGGTGGTGCGCTTTACGGACGCGAGCGATTCCGACGTGATCGCGTCTGGGCAGTCGGCCTGGTTCAAGGTCAACCCGTGGGGGGTGGGCGGGCCGGTGGGAGTCTATGTGCCGACGGTCCATTGGCATCTGGATGCACCCGGCGATGGCCGAGGATCGGCATGATGGCCGAGGATCGGCATGATGGCCGAGGATCGGCATGATGGCCGAGGATCGGCATGACGGCCGAGGATCGGCATGATGGCCGAGGATCGGCATGATGGCCGAGGGTCGGCACAACAGGTGCGCGGTTGTGGCGCGCGAGCGGTTGCGTCCTGGCATCGTGACGGTGCTGGAGAGGGCTGACGATGCGTATCGAGGGGTTACGGACGGACGTTGGCGGGGGCAAGGCGCGCGTCTCGGCCACGGTGATCTGGGAGGACAGCGGGCGCGAACCGCAGGAGATCTATTTCGAGGTGCCCGACGAGCGGGCCGCCGGCCTAGTCTGCAATCCCGATGCGTTCCTGGTGGG
>JAAZBY010000290.1 GCA_012513595.1 Chloroflexota bacterium | reverse complement strand
GTGCTATCCCAGAACCGGCCGGGCATGACCCTCTTTGCTCTGCCGGCGGCAGCCGACGACGACGTCGCGCTGGCCTTTGCCGGCTACGACGTGGCCTCGGAATCACAACAGGCGCAGCGGCCGTACCGGGTCGGCGAGCCGTTCTCGCTGTCGGGGTGGGGGGAGGTGGTGGTTGCAGACGTCCACTACGCCAACACGGCGGCCGGCGCCCTTCGCATAGTAGTAGAGGGCAAGAATGATGCAGCTTTCTCGACTACTGACCAGACGCTCATGCTTTCGCTTTCTGGCGCCGGCGACCAGACGCCGGCGATACCTCTGCAGGCGGCTGATGGCTCCTGGCAGGCGACGTTCACCCTGGCCACCGCGGCTCCCGGCCGGCCGCTGTATGCCGAGCTGCGGGCGCTGCCGGGTGGGGCGCTCGCCGTCGTCGTTCTGGGCGATGTGCCGCACCTCGCCGACGCCCTCGAGGTGTCGGTTGGTCAGGCCTATCTGGAGCCGGCCGGCGAGCAGGTCGTCGTCCATGTGGAGCTGCACAATGCGGGGGAGGGGGCCGTCTATCTGGACAGGGACAGCATCCGCATACAGCCCCAAGGAGGTGATGCCTATGAGACTCCGGGGCAGGTTGAGCCCGCCCTGCCCATTCTGATTGGCCCGGGAGAGACGCTGGGCCTGACAGTGGCGTTTCCCCTGCTGCCTGCCCGACAGACGGAGTCTGTTGGGCAGGCGCCGCCGGCCGGGCAGCTGCCCGCTGCGCCCTCGCAACAACCTCTCCCGGCTACCGTCCGGCTGCAAATCGGCGCCGGCCTGTGGGAGCTTTCTGGCCTGCCCACAGGCCGGCAACCCTGACCCGTCCGCCGTGAACCCTTTTGAGGAGGAATGAACCATGTTGCGTTACAGACCGAATTTCCACGGCCCGAACAAAGGGCGGGCCCGCCGGCAGCGCGCCGCCGCATTCCGGCCGGGGCGGCGATACGCCCTTCGCCTGCTGCCGCTGGCGCTGCTGGTGATCCTCATCGCCTCCTGCGCGCCCGGCGACGCGCCGCCGCCCGGCGTCTGCGACACCTACAGCCGTTCCCTGTTCACGACCCAGCTCCTCGGCGGCGCGGCCGTGCTCCTGGGGCTGGCCGTGCTCGGCTTCCGCAAGAACATCTCGGCCATCCTGCCCTCGCAGGGCATCCAGGTCGGGGCGGTCGCCGGCGCGTTAGCCCTGGGCCTCAGCCTGCTCGCCTTCTCCACCGACGTCGGCAACCAGATCCTCACCGGCTTCGGGCTGGAGAGCCTGTACACGCTGTGCGGGCTGGCTTGAGCCAGATGACCACTTGCGACTGACCATTGCCAACTCCAAACCATGTTTACTGTGACCCATTTCCGTTCCGAGTTCGTGCGCCAGAGTCAGGCGACGATTTTACGCAAGGTGACCATGACCCAGTTTATGTTTGTGATTGTAACTACCGCTGTCGGCGTCGGTCTGCTGGGCGCGCCCTACTGGCTGGCGCCCGTCTTCATTGCCCTCGGCTACGTCGCGGGCTACGAGCACCACGGCGAAATCCTGCTCCGCCGCCTCATCGCTTATATGCTCGTCTGGCTGCGCAGCCTGGCCGGCCGGCCGCGCCTCGTCAACGTGCAGGCCGAATGGGAGGCGGCGCGCGTCCCTGTGGCCCGGCGCTCTGGCCCGTTCCTGTAGCTCGCATCCCGTGGTCCGTTGCCTGCTGCCCACTGACCGCTGGCCACTGCCTACTGACAACCGACCACCGTTCACTGGAGGACCTATGCGCGTATTCCGCGTCACCCTGCCCGCCTTTTACCAGATTGACACCGACGACCAGACGGCCGTCATGCAGCAGCTTGTGAGCCTTTTTGCCGGCCCGGCTGAGCACGTGCGCTTCCTGACCTTCGTCATGCCCGCCAGCCTGGAGGGGCTGGAGCGGGAGCGGCGCCGCCTGGCGATGACACGGGAAGATGAGGGCACCCGTCGCGGCCTGATGGAGGAGGTGCGTATGATCGGCGAGTGGGGGCGGCGCGGGGCGATGCGCCAGACACGCCACTACCTCGTCGACTTCCACGACGCCCTGACGGCGACCGACCTGGCCCACTGGCGGGTGCGCGCCAAGGAGGATTACCCGCGGCTGCCTGTACCCGGC
>JAAZBY010000289.1 GCA_012513595.1 Chloroflexota bacterium | reverse complement strand
GCTACACGCTGCGCGCGGTAGACGCCGACCTGCTGGCCGAGCGGGCCTGGCGGAACGGGGAGGCGCTCTGTGAGGAGATGTGCTCCGAGCGCCCCTCGGTGGAGGAGTTCCTGGCCAAATCCTTCGGCGTCTGCATCACTCGTGACGACGAGATCGTCGCCTGGTGCCTCTCCGAGTACAACACCGGTGACCGCTGCGAGGTGGGGATTGAGACGGTCGCGGAGCATCGCCGGAAGGGGCTGGGCACCGCCGCGGCGCAGGCGCTGGTTGAGATGGCGGGGGCGCGGGACGTCCGCAGGGTGGGCTGGCACGCCTGGGCGCCCAACGTGCCCTCGATCGCCACGGCCCACGCGGCAGGCTTGGCCGACGCGTGCGACTACTCTATCTTTGTGGTCTGGTTCGATGAGGCGCAGAACCTGGCTGTGAACGGCAACGTCCGCCTATTCGAGGGGGACGTTGCTGGCGCGCGCGAGTGGTTTGAGCGCTCCGTGGGCACTGGCGCCGCCCCGGCCTGGGCGTATTGGGGCGCGGCCTGCGCCCTGGCCCGCTTGGGCCAGGAGGAGCGAGCTTGCGAGCGGCTGCGGCAGGCCATCGGTCGAGGCTATGGCGACCGGGCAGCGCTGGAGCGGTCGCCACACCTCGCCGCGTTACGTGAGACGGCGGCCTGGGGGAGGCTGCTATCCGAGTTGGAGGGCGCCTAGAACCGGGCCGGCGCTACGGCGTGGCGGCCAGCGGGAGGGCGCGCCCGGATGGTTCGCAAGGGCGCGCGGTGTGCACCTGCAGGCCGGCCTCGTCGATGGCCACATCGATGGCACCGCACAGGTCGGTGCGCCAGATCGAAGCCTCCGCGCCGCGCAGGCGATCGAGCGCGGCCGGGGCCGGGTGCCCGAAGGTGTTGTCGCTCCCGACGCTGATGATGGCCGCCGCCGGGCGCACCGCGGAGAGGAACGCCTCGGACGTGGCGCCGCCCGCGCCGTGGTGGGCCACCTTGAGGACGGCGGCGCCCAGAGGGAGCCGGGTGGCGAGCAGGCGGCGCTCCGCGTCGGCGTCGATGTCGGCGGTCAGCAACACGGCCTGGCCCTCGGCCTCAACGCGCAGCACCAGCGAATAGGGATTCAGATCCTCGCCGGGGAGGGCGCGGGCCCCGGCATCGGGGTGCAGCGCCTCGAGCGTCTGGCCGTCGCCAAGGGCGGCGCGCCAGCCCCGCCAGGCGGTCACACGTGGGATGCCGCGTTCGGCCAGCAACGCGTCCCAGCGCCGCACCAAGTCACCCCCCTCCAGGCCCGGCGGCTGGACGGCCGCGCCGACCTCGTAACGCTCCAGCACGGCCAGCAGGCCGGTGAGGTGGTCCGCATCGGCGTGCGTGGCCACGACGACGTCGATGCTCCGCTGCCAGAAGGGGAGCGCGCGCCCCAGGCGGGCCAGGAGCACTGTGGGATCGGGGCCGCCATCGACGAGGACCGTCCGCCCGCCGGGCGAACGGATGAGGACAGCGTCGCCCTGGCCCACGTCGAGGAAGGTCACGTGGGTGCGCCCGTCGGGGAGGGCGATGCCGGCGCCCCACAGCGCCACCGCAAGCAGCCCCAGCCCGGCGAGGCCGGCCCACTGCGGGCGCGTGGCCGACGGCTGTGCAGCCCGCGGGGCGGTCGGGAGAGGCGGAACCTCCGGCGCTGGCGGCGCCGCTGCCCGCCGCTCTCGCGTGCGCTCCAGCAGGAAGACGCCCAGCGCCAGCGCGGCATAGATAGCCCAGACCCATGCCGTGCCCAGCCGCGGGACGCTGGCGGAGGCCCACGGCAGGCGGCCGGACCATTCCACCACGAGGAGGGTCAGCCGCAGCGCCGGCCAGGCCAGCCAGCCCAACACCCGCCCCAGGGGCAACCACGCCAAGCCCCCCAGGGCTGCCGCCGCCCCACAGACGAGCAGCGCGGGCTGCAGCCACAGCACCAGTGCGTTGGACAGGGGCGAGACCACCGAGAGCTCGCCAAAGTGGTGCCAGATGACGGGCAGGGTGGCGGCCTGGGCCACGACGGTGCACAGAAAGCCATCGCCGAGGAGGCGCCCGGCGCGCCGCCAGGCGCTGTCGCTGCCGGCGGCCAGGGCAGCAAAGTGCTCGGCCAGGCGACGCTCCATCAGGAGGAGGCCCAGCGTGGCGGCCAGCGACAGCTGAAAGCTGACGCTCCAGAGCGTCAACGGGTTGGCGGCCACCATCACCAGGGTGGCAAAGTCCAGCGCCGTCAATGAGTGGCTGCGGCGCCCGAGGAGCGGGCCGAGGGCGAACACGATCCCCATGAGGGCCGCCCGCGCCACCGGTGGCGAGGTGCCCACGAACTGGGCGTAGGCGCCGATGGCCACCACCCCGGCCGACAGGGCCACCTGCCGCCGTACCAGGTGCCTGCCCAGGAGAAAGAGCGTCAGCACGAGGCCGATGTTGTACCCCGAGATGACGATGATGTGGGTGAGGCCCGCACGACGAAAGGCTTCCTGAAGGTCCGCCGGCAGGGTATGGTCGAGGCCCAGGAGCATCCCGCTGAGCAGGCCGGCCTCGGGGTTGGGCAGCACGGAGTCGATGGCCGCCCGCGCCCGCGTCTTGAGCCGCCCTGCCGCCCGGCGGAGGGCCACGATGGCGCCCGGCCGCGAGCCGACCCGCATAACGGTGGCGCGCGGCATCCTCGATAACACGCCCTGCTGCGCCAGGTACTCGCCGTAGGAGGCGCCGTCGCCCTCCGCAGGGCTTGCCAGGAGCCCCTCGACGAGCACGACGTCGCCGTACTCGACGGCCGGGTAGAGGGGCACGTCGGCGAGGAGGCGTCCGCGCACGGCGATGACCTGGCCGGCAGGCTCCAGGCTGATGGCCTCAAGGGTGAGCTGAGTATACCCACCGCGCAGGAGCGGCTCCTCAGCCACCCAGGCGCGCACCAGGGCGCGCCCGGCGTCGTTATAGTAGGCCAGGTGCCCCGCGTCGATGGCCGGCAGCGCCAGGGCGTAGCGCGTGGCCCCCAGGGCCAGGCCGAGGGCGACTGCGGCCGCCTGCCGCCCGCGCCTCAGCCGCCAGGATAGGAGCGCCGCGCACAGGCCGGCCCCGTCGCAGGCCAGGAGGACCGGCAGACCCGGGCAGCCCCCTCGCGCCGCCAGCACGCCCAGAACGACAGAGACGACGAAAAAGACGAGTGGCATGGCAAGCCTTCTGCCTCTGCCCAGGACGCCACACAGCGCCGCAGCCCAAGTATATCCGCAGGGGCGCCTGTGCGTCTATCCTCGTTTCTTGGCGCGCGGCCGGCGCGATGCTATTATGACAGTTCCATGAACATCCTGTTGACGAGTTTGGGCTGCAAACTGAACCAGGCGGAGGTCGAGGACCTGGCCCGCTGCGCCTTCGCCGCCGGCCTCGGCGTGGTGCAGGACCCGGCCGCTGCCGATTGGGCCATCGTGAACACCTGCGCCGTGACCCACGTGGCCGCGCGCAAGTGTCGCCAGGCGGTGCGGGGGCTGCGCCGCGCCAACCCCACCCTGCGCATCGCGGTGACGGGCTGCTATGTGGAGGCGCACGATCCCCTGCTGGCCTCTATCGAAGGCGTGGAGATGCTCGTCCCCAATCAAGACAAGGAGCAGGTCCTCCAGCGCCTTCTGGACGCCTCTGGGGCGGCGGGCGCCGGAGGCGAGGCCCCGTCGGCGGAACCGGCCCTGTACGCCCGCGGCGGGCACACCCGCGCCCTGGTCAAGATCCAGGACGGCTGCGACAACGCCTGCACCTACTGCTTTGTGCGCATCGCCCGGGGGGCCCAACGCAGCACGGCGCCCCAGCAAGTGCTGGAAGAGGTGCGCCGGCGCGTCGCCGAGGGCTACCAGGAGGTCGTCCTGACGGGTGTGCACATCGGCGCCTACGGGCGAGATAGCGCCGCCAACGCCCCCCTGCCCGCCGAGCGGGGCTGGTCGCTGGCCCGGCTGGTGCGGGCCATCCTGGCCGAGCCCGCCACCATGCGCCTGCGCCTCTCTTCGGTGGAGCCGTGGGACCTGGACGATGACCTGCTGGACTGCTTCGGCCACCCCAGGCTGTGCCGGCACGTGCACCTGCCCCTGCAGAGCGGGAGCGACGCCGTCCTGCGGCGCATGGGGCGTACCTACGACACGGCGCACCTCGCCCGGCGCGTGGCCGCGCTGCGCGGGCGCGTCCCGGGGGTGTCGGTCACCACAGATGTGATGGTGGGCTTTCCCGGGGAGACGGCCGCCGAGTTCGCCGAGACGATGGCGTTCGTCGAGGACCTCGCTCTGGCCAGGCTGCACGTCTTTACCTACTCGCCGCGCCCGGGCACTGCCGCGGCAGCCATGCCCGGCCAGGTGGACCCCCGTGAGGCGGACGTGCGCAGCCGCGCGCTGATTGCCCTCGGCCGGCGCCTGGCGCGGCGCTTCCACGAGGGCTTTGTCGGGCAGACGCTCGAGGTTCTTTGTGAGCAGGCCCGCCCTTCCGCCGATGGCCCCGTCTGGAACGGCCTGGCGGACAACTATATCCGCGTGCGGGCGCCGTCAACCCGCGACCTGGCCAACCAGCTGGTCCACGTGCGCTGCACCGCGGCGGACGCGGTCGGCCTGCGCGGGGAGATCGTGGGCTGAGGCGGCGGCCCGCCCGAGATACGGGGTGATGCCATGTTGAGTGTTGCCATACGCGCGGCGCGTGAGGCGGGCGGCGTCCTCGCCGAGCGGTACCGCCGTCCCCACGAGGTCACCGTCAAGGGGCTGCGCGACATCGTCACCGAGGTGGACCTGGCCGCGGAGGAGGTGGCGCTGCGCATCGTCCGGGAGGGCTGCCCGGAGGGGCTGATCATGTCGGAGGAGTCTCACTCCGGCTGGAAGAGCGCGCCCGGCCGGCCGGTGTGGTACGTCGACCCCCTCGATGGGACGACCAACTTTTCCCGGGGGCTGCCAATGTTCTGTACCTCGGTGGCCATGGCCGTCGATGGCGAGGTGCAGTGTGGCGCCGTGTACGACCCGCTGCTTGACCATCTGTTCACCGCCACGCGCGGGGGCGGTGCTTGGCTAAATGGCAAGCGCCTGCAGGTCAGCCCGCGGGGCGACCTACTGAGCTGCATCGTGACGCTGGACTGGCCGCGGCGGCAGCCGGCCAGGCAGCAGTGCGCCAACTATTTGGCGCGCGTTGCCTCCCACGTCGACGCGGTGCGCTCGCGCGGCAGCGCCGCGCTGGGCCTCTGCGCCATTGCCGCCGGCTGGGCCGACGCTTACCTGCAGTACACCCTCAGCCCGTGGGACGTGGCCGCCGGCATCCTGATGGTACAGGAGGCGGGCGGCATGCTCAGCGACCTGCGCGGCCGGCCCGCCCGCCTGGGCCAGCCCGACTGGCTGGCCACCAACGGGCTGATCCACGACGAGATGCTCGCCTTCCGCCCCTTCGGAGACTGAGCGGGTCAGGCGTTGACCTTGTCGTCGGGCAGGAAGGGGGTCTTGATAAAGACCATCTTGAGCGGGGCGGCCGAGTCATTCACGATGTCGTGGCGGTCGCTGGCCTCCATGCGGAAGGCCTCGCCGGCGGCGGCCGGCAGCCGCTCGCCGTTTACGACAAAGGTGCCCCGCCCCTCCACGATGTAGAACGTCTCCTCCACCTGGCGGTGGTAGTGGCCGCCCAGGCTCTCCCCCGGTTTTAGCAGGATGACCCCCCAGTCGAGCAGGGGGCCGCGGATCATGTACTTGACGCCGCTATCCCCACCTCGGTAGGCGAGGTCTGCCTCGTTGGCTCGCTGCATGGTTGTTCCTCCCGTCGTGGTCGGCTACAGGGCGGCCTCCAGGATGGCACGCACATCGGCCGCCGCCAGGGGGCGCGGGTTGTGCTGGAGAGACCCGGAGGGGAGCGACTCGGCGATGATCTGGTCAAAATGGTCCGGCGTTACGCCGAACCCGCGCAGGTGCTCGGGGATGCCGATGCGGCCCAGCAAGGCACGGACGGCCTCGACGGCGGCGCGGGCCTCGGCTTCGGAGCTCGCGAACGTGCCCCGCGCGCCCATCAGGCGGCCCACCTCGGCATACTTGGCCACGGCGCTGGGCAGGTTGTAGGCCATGGTGTAGGGGAGCAGCAGCCCGCAGATCACCCCGTGTGGGATGGAAAAGTGCGACCCCAGCGGGTGGGCCATGCCGTGGACGCCCCCCAGCCGCGCGCTGGCCATGGCCATGCCGGCCATCAGGCTGCCGTAGGCCATGTCCTCGCGGGCAGCGAGGTCGTCCCCCTGGGTGTAGGCGCGCTCCAGCGACCGCCCGATGCGCACGATGGCCTCGCGGGCCAGGGCATCGGTCACCGGGTTGGCGCCGATGGAGGTGAACGACTCGATCGCCTGGCAGAGGGCATCGCTGCCGGTGGAGGCCGTCACCGCCGGGGGCATGCTGGCCATCAGTTCCGGGTCAACGATGGCCACCCGGGCGAACCAGCGGTCGTCGCGGATCGAGTACTTGGCGCCATCGCGCGGGTCGCAGAGCACGGCGTTCTTGGTGACCTCGGCGCCGGTGCCGGCCGTGGTGGGCACCGCCAGGAAGGGCAGGCCGGCCTGCTCGATGGGGCGGCCGGCGTGGTAGTCCCAGATCGTGCCCGGCAGGGTGGCGGCGCCGGCGACGGCCTTGGCCGTGTCGATGGCGCTGCCCCCGCCGAGGCCCACGACGACGTCGCAACCCTCCTGGCGGGCCAGTGCGACGCCCTCTTCCACCAGCGCCAGATCGGGTTCCCCGGCGACGCGGGAGAAAGGCACGGCGGTGACGCCGGCATCGGCGAGCAGGCGAGTGGCCCGGTCCAGCAGGCCCGTCCGGCGGGCGGCGCCCGCCCCGCTGACGAGGAGGGCCCGGCGGCCAAAGCGGGCGGCCTGGCGGCCCAGGGCGCCAAAGACGCCTCTGCCGGTGCTCAGTTCGGTGGGGAGGTAGAAATCGGCCAAAGCAGGACCTCCTGAGAAGGGTTCACAAGGCGACGATGAACCGGACGCGCTCGCGCCGGGATCAGACGCCGAACGGCTGTTGTAGTGAGATGGGCAAGAGGGGCTCGCCGTTGAGATCCTCGCCCTCCATGCCGATCTCGATATCCACGGCCTGGCCCTCGAGGAAGCGGCCCAGGGCGCGCGCCTCCTCCCCGGTAAGAGCCATGGCCTCCGGGTCGACCGGCTCGAACAGGCGCACGATCAGGCGATCTCCGCGAGACTGCGGCCACCAAAGCCCTTTGATGAGGCCGTCGACCATGACGGTGCCGAGCGAGTCACCGGCCCAGTCGTACACCCGGTCACGGTATTCCGGCGGCAGGAAGCGGCTGGCGTCGCGCAGGGCCATAAGCGTTCCATCGCCGGCGGGGAGCAGGCGCACAAAGCGTTCTGCGGTCGCCAGTGACGACAGGCGGTCCAGGTCGGAGCGCAGCACCCAGGCCTCGCCGCGCGTGCCGAGCACCTCCACGCGGGCCAGGCTCCTTTCAAGGGCCATCAGCGCGGCCACGACCTGGTGGCGGCGCGCCCCGCTCAGCCAGTGGACCATGTCCCCGATAGTCACCGGGCCGTAGGCGGTGATATAGTCGAGCAGCACGCGCGCCAGGGCTTCGCGCGGGTCCAGGTCGTCAATGTGCACATCGGGGAGCCAGGTGCCCAGCGTGGCATACGTGTCGCGCTCGGACTTCCAGGAGCCGCGGGGCTCTGCCGGTACCAGCAGCCCCTGGGCGCAGAGGGCCGGTATCAGCCGTGTGCCGAGGCGGAAACGGCCCGTCGCAGACTTGTCCTCGGCGTCGAAGGCCAGCTGCCGATCCAGGACCGGCAGCCATTCCGCCAGCTCCTCGACGGTGCAGGCTCCTCGTGTGCTGACCACCTCCAGCACGCGGGGGATGATCTCATCGAGAGAGAGGGGTTCCAGCCCCTCCTGCGTTGCAGAGAGGGATACCAGGTAGGCCAGGTACCCGCCGACGTCGCTATCCCCCAGGGACTTGCTGACCTGGCGATAGGCGGCCATGTCATCGGTCGGCACCACGTAGAGGTGGGCGTCTGCCGAGGAAAGGCGCACGAGGCTGCGCTCACGGTAGAGCGCCCAGATGAGGTCCTGGCGTTCCATGGATTCCATGCGCGTCCACAGCGCCAGATAGGGGGTCACGGCGGGCTTGGCACGGAGCGGTCCGATCTGGCGAACAATGGCTACGACGTCACTGCCCCTCGCGCGCTCGGAGAGGTACTGCTTGGCGAGCGAAAGCGCTCTGACTTGGTCAGGCGTGATGCGTATTGGCATATCGTACCGTCAACAGCCTATGGCCGATGTCGCTTTGCTCCTCTCGGCGGAGCCCCGGCCCCGGCCGAAATCCCAGAAGGCGGGCATAGCCTCGCCCCCATTATACCACGATGCGGACCGTGGCCGCCCTTGGCATAATGGCGTACGCCGCTCCTAGTACGCTTCGGGGACAAAGGTCTGCTCGTCCAGCGGTGGGCGCACATAGCCGGTATCTTCCTGGCGAGGCGGCAGCGCAATGAACTCGGGCGTCAGGTCCTCGTACGGGATCAGGCTGAGGAAATGATTGATACAGTTCAGCCGCGCCCGCCTCTTGTCGTCGGCGTTCACCACGTACCAGGGGGCCTGTTTGATGTCTGTATAGCGGAACATCTCATCCTTGGCCCGTGAGTAATCGACCCAGTGGCTGCGCGAGGCCATGTCCATGGGGCTGAGCTTCCAGCGTTTGGTGGGGTCATCGAGGCGCTCCTGGAAGCGCCTTTCCTGCTCGGCGTCACTGACCGAGAACCAGTACTTGATCAGGATGATGCCGGAGCGGACCAACATGCGCTCGAACTCGGGGCAGGAACGCAGGAACTCCAGGTATTCATCCTCGCTGCAAAAGCCCATCACCCGCTCGACGCCGGCGCGGTTGTACCAGCTGCGG
>JAAZBY010000288.1 GCA_012513595.1 Chloroflexota bacterium | reverse complement strand
GTGCACCATGGCGCTCCTCCTGAGGCTGCCTCTCACGGATGGGTGCCCAGTATACCCGCGACCCCGCCCGCGGGGGAAACGCCTCTCCCCGCGCGCCGTGCGCTTGAGTTATCCCCGCCCGGCCGTACAATGGTCCCGTCGCCCGAGCCGTTCATCATACCGTGGAGGCCCAGCCGCACATGCCCAGCCAGGACACTCTCCCGCACAAAGTAGTTCTCATCGATTACGACGAGGCGCTCTTTGCCCCGATGGGCTTTGAGGCCGAGACGCTGGCCGCCGCCGGCGCCTCATGGGAGGCCCGCCAATGCCAGTCGGCCGAGGAGGCGCTGGAGATGGCCCGCGACGCCGACGTCGTCGCCATTCAGTCGGTACAACCCTTCATGAACGCCACGACGATCCCGCTGCTGGAGTGCTGTCGTTGCATCATACGCGCCGGCGCCGGCTTTGACTCTGTCGACTATCGGGCCACCACCGAGCAGGGCATCATGCTCTGCAACACGCCCACCTACTGCACGCCCGACGTGGCCGACCACGCCATGGCCCTGATGCTCGGCGCCCTGCGCCACGTGCCCCGGCTGGACGCGGGAATGCGCCAGGGCCTCTACCCGCGCCTGAAGGCCGTGCCCACCCGCCGCATGGTCGGTTCGACGGTGGGAATCGTCGGCCTGGGGCGCATTGGCGGCACGCTGGCCCGCCGCCTACGCGGCTGGGACGTGACCCTGCTGGCCTACGACCCCTACATCACCCAGGAGCGGGCCGACCAGTTCGGGGCGCGCCTGGTGCCCTTTGACGAGATCCTGGCCCGCTGCGACTTTATCTCCATCCACGCCCCGCTGACCGACGAGACCCGCCACATGTTTGGCCGCGACGCGTTCGCCAGGGTCAAGCCGGGCCTGGTGTTGGTGAACACCGCCCGCGGGCCGATCGTCGACCAGGGCGCCCTGATCGAGGCCGTCCGCGACGGGCGGGTGTGGTCCGCCGGGCTGGACGTGTTCGAGCGGGAGCCCCTGCCCGCCGACTCGCCCCTGATCGCCCACGACAACATTATCCTGACGCCGCATGTCTCGGCGAACTCGCCCGAGGCGCGGCACGACGTCTACCAGATCATCTGCCAGATCGCCATCGACGTGATCCAGGGGCGCATCCCCGAGTGGGTGGTGAACCCCGAGGTGCTTGGCCACCTGCGGAAGGTATAGGAGGGCCGGCATGACCTCGCGGACGCACAACGCCCCGCGCCTCTGGCAGGGCCTGTCGACGCCGACCGCTGCCGGGGTCGCGGCGCAGTTCCGCGATCCGCCGCCCGAGGTGGGGCCGGTGCTTTGGTGGGGCTGGACGGGGGCGATGACCGCCGAGGTGATCGCCCGCGACCTGGACGACATCCGTGCCCTCGGCTTTCGCGCCGTGATGATCGAGGCGGGCTACGGCATGTCGCCGCGCTACCTCTCCGGCGAGTGGTTCGCCGCGGTGCGCCTGGCGGTGGACATGGCCCGCGAGCGGGGGCTACGCGTTATCCTCGTGGATGAGGGCAAGTACCCCAGCGGCTTTGCCGGCGGCAAGTTCACCCGCGAGCGGCCCGACCTACGCATGCAGGGGCTGGCCGTGGCAGCCAAGATCCCGGTCGCCCCGGGGGAGACCCTCTGCCGCCCGGCATCCGCGGATACGGTCGGCGCCCTGGCAATGAACGTCGCGAGTGAGCAGTACCTGACCCTGCAGCCCTCCGGCGGCGCCGTGCAGTGGACCGCCCCGGCGGAGGGGGAATGGCAGGTGTGGCTGGTGGACCGCGCTTTCCGCACCGCCGTTACCCGGGACGTGCACAACCCCACCCAGGAGAAAGACGCCTCCTCCTCCCTGTATGACTACCTGAACCCGGAGGGCACCCAGCAGTTCCTGGCCTGGGTGCACGAGCGCTACGCCGCCACCTTGGGTGAGGAGCTGGGCAGCACCGTAATCGGCATCCGCGGCGACGAGCCCGACTATGCCCACGTTCCCTGGACGCCGCGCATCCTCGACGAGTTCGTGCGGCGCAAGGGCTACGACGTGCGCCCGCACCTGGCCGCTCTCTTGGCCCCACACCCCACCGAGGCGGACCGGCGGGCCCGGGCCGACTACTGGGACGTCTGGTCCGCCCTCTTTGCCGAAAGCTTTTTCCGGCCGCTGGCCCAGTGGTGCGCGGCGCACGGGGCCGAGTACCTCGTACACCTGAACCACGAGGACATCATGCCGTGGCTGGTACGGTCGGAGGGGTCCTTCTTCCGGGCGATGCGCGACGTGTCGCTGCCCGGCGTGGACGCCATCTGGAACCAGATCTGGCCCGACCGAGTGGCCGACTTTCCCCTGCTGGCCTCCTCGGCGGCGCACCTGAACGGCCGCCCGCGGGCCTTTTCC
>JAAZBY010000287.1 GCA_012513595.1 Chloroflexota bacterium | reverse complement strand
TGCTCAAGATCATGCTCAGCGCCATGGTCACGGGCATGCTGGGCATCCACCTGATGAAGCACCTGGGCTGGGTGCAGTTGTCCGTCAAATCGGGCTCGCTGGGGATCAACCTGATCGGCGGGCTGATCTTTGGCGTGGGTTTCGCCGTGCTGGGCTACTGCCCCGGCACGCTCTCGGGTGCCATCGGCAACGGGCATCTGGATGCCCTGGTCGCCGGCATGCCGGGGATCCTGCTCGGCTCTGCGCTGTTCGCCGAGATCTATCCAAAGGTGCGCGGCGGCATTCAGCGCTGGGGCGACTATGGCGACCTCACCCTGCCCCGCTGGCTCCAGGTCAACGAGTGGGTGGTGATCTTTGTGCTGGCCGTCCTGGTCGAACTGTTCCTGTTTTGGCTGGAGGTCAAGGGGCCGTAGGGGGACGGCGGGACGTCAAAACGTCTGAACGTCTGAACGTCCGCACGACGGCTGGGTTCAGTGTAATAGGTCAAATGTCGAAGGTCGAAGGTCGATACCTCCGCATTTGTCGGATTCACAGTCTACACACGGCGCGTTGTGACCCTGGGCTTGTTGCCAAAGCAGGCCCTTGCCAGTGTAGACGGGAGCGGCCTGAATCCTTCCCATCCTGTCCATCCCTGTTTGGCCGTCCGTATTCGTCTCCGAAGGTGCCCATGTTCGAACGGCAGGGACTGCATCTGGCGCTGGTCGCGCTGCTGGTGCTGGCGGTGGCGTTGCTCGCGAGACGCGTGGATCAGGGCGGCGCCCTGTTCGGCCTGCCCGCCACGCTCTGGCTCTGGTTCACCGTGGGCGCGGCGATTGTCCACCAGGGTTATGTCATGCTGGCCTGGCGTGCCGAGTTGCACCACAGGACCATCACCCAACGTTTCGGCCGCAACGCTTTCATCATCTACGCCTGCGGCGTTGCTGACCTGGCACTCTGGCGAGTGCTGGCGCTGATTGCGCTGACGGTCGCCAACCGCGGCGTCTGGTCGCTGCCCAGCGGCCTTTGCGTAGCGGTCAGCCTGTTGGCGCTGGTGCCCTGGGGCTGCTTGGTCGTGGACATTACCCGGCATTTTGGCTGGGGGCGCGCCCTGGGCGGCGACCATTTCGATCCAGTGCGCCCGGCCCTGGTGCGTGAGGGACTGTGGGGCCCGATCGAGAACCCCATCTATACCCTGGGCCCGCTGGTGCTCTACCTGCCCGGGCTGCTTCTCAATGCGCCCCTCGCCCTGCTCTCGGCCGCCTTTCAGCACGCTGCGCTCTGGGTGCACTGGTACTGCACCGAGGTGCCGGACATGGCGAGGATCTACGGGGACGTGAGAACGTCCGAACGTCAGAAGGTCTGAACGTCTCCACTACACTGGCCGGCGGGTGCCACACCCGCCGCAGCACGCACCCACGGCGCCTCCCGCCTCGGCCGCCGTGGCTGCCCTCAGCCAGGCGTTCGGCGGCCAGCCGGAGCGGATCCACGGACACATGGTGCCGCCAGCACTCGAGCGCCCGTAGCGGCTCGTACACCCGGCGGATCAGCCCAGCCGGGCCACGGACCGCGCATCTCAGCGCGGCGCCACCAGCAGCGTCCGGGCCAGCTGCACCATCTCGGCGCTGCCAAAGGCCGTAAGGGGATCCTCAAAGGCGGTCAGCGGGTCCTCAAAGGCCGTGAGGGGGTCCTCAAAAGCGGTGAGTGGGTCCTCGAATTTGCGCAGGGTAGGCACAGGCGGGTTCTTCCTGGCACTCACATGTCCCACCACCAGCCCCGCCAGGAGGGCACGGGTGCGCGGGTCTGCGTCCCTGGGCAGGGCGCTCACAAGCCTGGCGAATGCCGTAACCGCCTCCGTCTGCTTGCCCGCCATGAGCAGGTTGGCGACCTCGAGCAGCCTGGGTTTACTGTCCCTGACGAGTGTGCGGACGTCCATGGTTCCTCCTGCACTCTGACGGGTATATGGCCGCCAAATCCACACTAACCGGTCCTGGCCCTGGTTGTCAAGCATAAAGGATCGAAACGACGCTGCCGCTAGGCCAGAACGCGAAACGTTGAGAGCGGCCACTGGCAAAGACGGAACCCCCTTTGGAGGGTTAGCCTCTGGCTGACCGCGCCAACCTAACGCGGGTCTGGAGACCCGCGCCCCATCAGACAATCGCGCCCCAATGAAGGCGCCCCAGGCTCCGCAACTGTCACCAGTCGCGGTGTCGCATCGACGATCATCCGAAGGGCAGGGCAGTCTCTGGCCTCCCCACCACAGTATTCTATCGACAGTGAAGACGATATCTTGCTTATCTGGTGCCCGAAGGTATTGCGCTTTCACTTTCACTATGCTATTCTGACAGCAATAGGTGGTCTCCGCCGCAAAGGACCCCATACCATGGCACTCTTGCCACCCGTGCCGCGTCAGCCGCCACAGAAGATCAGGTTCGCCCCGATCATGTGCGATTGGGACGACCCGGCCGGGACGACCTTGCCGGCACGGCGCGTGCTGCGTTGCCCGAGGCTCCCGTGCAAGGCACCCTCCACGGGCTGGGCATATGCTCGCACTCCCCACAGCATCCGCCCCAAGGCTGCCATCAGGACTGATCGCATTATCCATGGCTCTCTCAGTCTCTCCTACTGCCTGAACCCGCGCGGTCCAAACGCGGCGCTGCCCTGTACAGCGCTGAGCCTCCCGATCGGTCTGACCGGTCATGATCGGCTCGCCAGCCTATCACAACTCGA
>JAAZBY010000286.1 GCA_012513595.1 Chloroflexota bacterium | reverse complement strand
GCTTTGAGCGCGTCGAGACGCCCTACGGCAGCGTACGCGTCAAGATCAAGGTGCTGGACGGGCAGGCGGTGAGCGCCAAACCCGAGTACGACGACTGCGCCGGGCTGGCCCGTCGCCTGGGCGTCCCCCTGGCTGTCGTGCTCGAGGCGGCCACGGCCGCCGCGGCACCCCTCGTGGGGTCGGCACGCCGTACCACGGGCCGCTGACCTGCCCTCGCCGCCGGCGCAGCACCGGCCCAGCGGCTGGGTCCTGCAGTTGACAAATGCGCCGACCCTCTGCTATGCTCTCGCCTTGGTGCAGGCTGCTCGCATCTGCGCGCCAGCCTCCTAAAGTCCTCTTTACCTTTCCACATATGCCGCCGCCTCAGGCACGCCCGTCGGACGGGGATCGCCCACACTCCCGCGTCCAGAGCTCGGACCTCTGCCGCAGAGACGCTCCGCCACACCTTCCCTGCACCGCCTATCGCACGGGGCCATTGCGCGCCGCCTCGCGGGGCCGCCAGGGCGGCGTCCGGCGTGGCGATCGGGGGGATACCATGAGCAGTTCGATCTCTGAGAGCAAGCTACGCGACCTTCTCGCCACGCTGGAGCCACTCCTGCGCGGCGCAGACGACTGGGAAAGCCGCCCGCTAGACAGCCGTCGCCAAGAGCTGACGGCCCTGTTCCGGGCTCTCGGGGATGTGCGCGCCTCCTGCGCCGCCGCGCTCGGGCAGTCGCCCGAGCCTGGCGAGCCCGGCACCTTTGACGAGCCGGACCTGCGCACCCTGCTCGTCCAGGGCCCGCAGGGGTACCTCGTCACGGACCTCACCGGCGTCATCCTGGAGGCGAACCGGCCGGCCGGCCAGTTTTTCGCCGCCCGTGCTGGGACCCTGGTGGGGTTGTCATTGCTTGACCTGGTACCGGAAGAGAGCCGGGCCGCGGCGCTGGAGACGCTCGCCGCCGCCGGGGTAGAGCACGGGGTCCTGCGCGAGACCCTGGCCTTCGAGCCCGTCCAGGGCACGTCGCAGGCCGTCACGGTGCTGGTGCTCGGGGCGAGGCCTGCCCCAGGCCGCGGCCGCGCGCACTGGCTGCTCACGGACGTCGGCCACGAGCGCCCCTGGCGGCAGCTCCGCGAGGTACAGCGGCTGGAGGCGGTTGGGCGGTTGGCCGGCGGCATCGCCCATGAGTTCAACAACCTGCTCATGGTCATCAACGGCGAGGCCCAGATACTTCTCGAGAACGTCGAGATCGCCTCCCCCATCCGCCCCGACGTCGAGGAGATCCGCGTGGCGGGGCTGCGCGCCGCCGAGCTCACCGGCCAGTTGCTCGCCTTCACGCGTATTCCCAGGAGGCGCGTGCAGACCCTGGACCTGAATGACCTTCTGCGGAGTCTTTCGCGCGTGCTGGACCGCGTCCTCGGGGAGGACGTCTTCCTCGAGCTGGACCTGGCCGAGGAGCCGGTCACCGTCCGCGCCGACGCCGCACAGGTGCGGCAGATCGTCGTCAACCTGGCCGTCAACGCGCGCGATGCCATGCCAGCCGGGGGAACCCTGACCCTGTCAACCCGCATCGAGCCCAAGGCCGCGGCGCACGGCGGGAGGGCCATGGCGCGTCTGGCGGTCGCCGACACGGGGCGTGGTATGCCCCCGGAGGTGCAGGCCCGCCTCTTTGAGCCGTTCTTTACCACCAAGGCGGCACAGAACGGTACCGGCCTGGGCCTGCCGATGGTCAAGGATCTCGTGCAGGACATCGGGGGCAGCGTGGAGATCAGCAGCACCGAGGGGGTAGGGACCACGATCTGCATCCTGATCCCCTGCGTGGAGGCCAACAGGCCGCCTCACCCGGCCAGGCAGCCACAGCCCCCCCCTTCGGGTACGGAGACCGTCCTGCTCGTGGAGGACGACGCGCACGTGCGCCGCATGACCAAGCGGATGCTGACGCGCCTCGGCTACACGACGGTCGAGGCGGCCGACGCCGAATCCGCCGTGGAGGCCCTCTCGCGGGGGCGCCAAATCGACCTCGTGCTGACCGACGTCATCCTGCCGGGCGCCAGCGGCCCTGACCTGGCCGAGGAGTTGCGGCGCATGGCGCCGCAACTCCGGGTGTTGTTCATGTCCGGCTACCCCCGCGAGAAGCTAGGGCGAGACGGCGTGATCAGCCCCGAGGCGCACATCCTGCCCAAGCCGTTCACCCTGATGGCCCTGGCCACCCTGGTGCGGCGCGTGCTGGATGAGCCGCGCGCCCTCGAGGCGGGCAACGCCGGGACGGGGACCTCCTACTAGGCTAGACCGCCCCCGGCCCCCACTCGCACAGTGAGGCCACGTGCTCTGCTGAGCCATCGCGGAACCAGCCGTCCAGCTGCGCCTGATCCTTCAGCTGCTGGCCGCGCAGCCGCGGCACCACCAGGTAGGCGCAGCGCACGTCTGCCAGGGCGGTCATGTCTCCCCATAGTTTCTCGTACTGGGCCACCGGGTAGACGTCCTCCTGGCCGTGCCCCCAGCGCCGCTTCACTTCCTTCAGAGTGATGTAGGTCGGCACGCGCGCCGCCATGGCCCGCACCGCCTCATCGACCCGCTCGGGAACCAGGAGCGTCGCACGGTCCAGCCCGAACAGCGCCAGCAGCGGGTCGATCTCCAGCCAGAAGGTGTTCGAGTTATAGTAGGTTAGCCGGAACTCATCTTCCTCATGCGGAAGGGCCAACCCCTCGAGCAGCCGCAGGCGGCCGTTGACGCGCGCCAGCCCACCGCCGCGGTCTTCCACCCGCCGGTTGATGACCTCTATCGACATGGTGGCCCCCTCGCGCATGACGCGCCCGAGGATGGCCGGGTCCACGTCGGCGCCGAGGGTGTCGATGTTGTGCATCATCAGGTAGCGGAGCCCTGGGCGCTCGGCCAGCAACCGGGCCAGAACACCGCTCTTGAATAGGTTGGGCACCTCATACCAGTGGCCGATCGGGTTGATGCACTGGAGGGCCAAGTTGTCGCGATAGTCCTCCCCTTCGCCG
>JAAZBY010000285.1 GCA_012513595.1 Chloroflexota bacterium | reverse complement strand
TGATCCCGGCGATGCAGCGCTTTCTGCGCCGGCTGAACGCCCTTCTTGCCGAGCAGCCCCTCTTTTCCTGGGGCAAACACCGCTGGGCCGACCTGGTGCTGAGCATCCACTGGCTCTACGAGCGCACCGGTGAGGACTGGCTCCTCTCCCTGGCCGAGACTGTCGCCGCCCAGGGGCTTGACTGGCGTGGGCACTATGAGCGCTTCCCATACACCGGCAAGACGGCCCGCGAGGATTGCACGCTCGTCAGCCACGTGGTGAACAGCGCCATGGCGATCAAGACGGCCGGCGTCTGGTACCGCCAGTCGCGCGAGGCGGCCGACCGCCAGGGCGCCTACCGGGCCATGGAGATGCTCGACCGTTACCACGGCCAGGTCACCGGCGTGTTCACCGGCGACGAGCACCTGGCCGGGCGAGACCCCTCGCAGGGCACCGAGCTGTGCGCGGTGCTCGAGTACCTGTTCTCCCTCGAGGTGCTCTTGGCCGCCCTGGGCGACCCGCTCCTGGCCGACCGGCTGGAGCGGATTGCCTTCAACGCCATGCCGGCGACCTTCTCGCCCGACATGTGGGCGCACCAGTACGACCAGCAGGTCAACCAGGTGCTAGCGGCCGTCGCGGAAGAGCGCGTCTACACGTCGAACGGCGCCGATGCCAACATCTATGGGCTGCAGCCCAACTTTGGCTGCTGCACGGCCAACCTCAGCCAGGGCTGGCCCAAGTTCGCGGCGCACCTCTGGATGGGCACGCCAGACGGCGGCGTGGCCGCCGTGGGCCTGGCCCCCAGTGAGGCGCGGCTGGCCGCCGGCGGCACCGAGGTCACCGTGTCATGCCGTACCGGCTACCCCTTCCGCGAGAGGGCGACCATCACGGTACGCACCGGGCAGGCGGCGCGCTTCCCGCTGCTGGTGCGCGTGCCGGCCTGGGCCGAGGGGGCCACGGTGGCCGGCGAGCCGGCCACGCCCGGCACGTTCCACCGCCTCGAACGCCTCTGGGAGGGTGAGACCGAGATCGCCGTGGCTCTGCCGATGCGCACACGCCTCGAGCGCCGCTACCACGGGGCCGTCTCGATCCTGCGGGGGCCGCTCGTGTACGCGCTCCGCATCGGCGAGGAGTGGCGCCAGATCGGCGGGGAGCGCCCCCACGCCGACTGGGAGGTGCACCCGACCACGCCGTGGAACTTTGCCCTGGCCGTGGATGAGCGGGACCCGGAGCGGTCTCTTACCTGGTGCGCCACGCAGATCGGGCCAACGCCCTTCTCGCCGGAGGGCGCTCCGGTCCGTGCCCAGGTCGTCGGGCGCCGGCTCCCCGGCTGGGCGCTCGAGCGCAGCGCTGCCGGCCCGCTGCCCCACAGCCCGGTGACCTCGTCCGAGCCGCCCGAGACGCTGACGCTCATCCCGTACGGCTGCACCAACCTGCGCGTCGGCGAGTTCCCCCTGTTGGGCGAGTAGCCGCAACAGCGGGAACGCCGGGCATGGTTTGACCATCGTCGGCAAGATGACTACGCTTAGTGCGCTGCCAACCCGGCGGCGGACCCCTGCCCCCCCGGGCAGGCCGCGCGCAAGCGCAGGATCTACTGCCAGTCCGAAACCGTCCGTAAACGAGCCCACAGGGAGGTAGATCATGCTCTTTCCCCGGTCGAATACCTACCGTCAGTTCACTGACCTTTCCGGATTCTGGGACTTTCGCCTGGACCCGCAGAACGCCGGCCTGGAGGCTGGCTGGGGCCAGGGGCTGGATGGCACCCGACCCATCGCCGTGCCCGCCAGCTGGAACGACCAGTTTGAGGACTTTCGCGACTACCTCGGCAACGCCTGGTACCAGACGCGCTTTGACCTTCCCTGGGGATGGGAGCAGCAGCGCGTCTTTGTGCGCTTTGGCTCCGTCAACTATGAGGCCGAGGTGTGGCTGAACGGCCACCGCCTCGGCGAGCACCAGGGCGGCCATCTCCCCTTCGAGTTCGACGTGACGCCACACATGCGCCGGGAGGGTAACGTCCTGGTAGTGCGCGTGAACGGCGAGCTCAGTGAGGCCCGCGTCCCACCGGGAAACGTCCCCTACCACCCGGAAGACACCTACCCGGTGGCGTCGTACCCCAACACCAACTTTGGGTTCTACCCCTACTGCGGGATTCAGCAGCCGGTGCTGCTGTACGCCAAGCCGAACGGCGCCGTCAGCGATCTCTATGTGTACTCGGAGCTGCGCGACGGGAACGCCCTGGTCAAGATCAAGATGACCCGCGACAGCACCGACGCCGTCACGGCACGCTTTGTGCTCCACGGGCTTGGCACCGAGATCGAACGCGAGATCGAGACGTCCTCCGCCACGGTCGAGGCGACGCTGATGGTGCCTCACCCGGCGCTCTGGTCGCCGCAGAACCCGAACCTGTACGAGCTGCGCGTTGAGCTGGCCACTGCGCTGGGCATCTTCGACCGCTACTCGCTGCCGGTGGGTATCCGCACCATCAAGGTCGAGGGGGGCGCGCTGCTCCTCAACGGGGAAAAGCTGACCATCCGCGGCTTTGGCCTGCATAACGACATGCCCATGGTGGGCCGCGGCCACGCCCGGGCCGACGTCATCAAGGACCTTGCGCTGATGCGCTGGATGGGCGCCAACTGCCTCCGCGCCAAAGGCTACCCTCCCGCCGAGGAGGTGCTGGACCTGTGTGACCGCATCGGCATGCTCGTGATCGACGAGACGTCCGCCGCCGGCCTCATCTACGCCGGCACCGGTCTGGAAAAGCGCTACCACATGGCCAGGCAGGTCAGCAAAGAAACGGTCGCCCGAGACAAGAACCACCCCAGCGTCATCATGTGGTCGCTGGCCGGTGAGCCGCACTCTCGCCGGGCCGCCTCACAGCTCTTCCTCGACAGGATGCGCAAGGACTCTCAGGACATCGACAAGAGCCGCCCCTTCACCGTGGCGAGCATGGTCGGCCTGGATGAGAACGCCTTCAAGGTGCTCGACGTCATCTGCCTGGACCTCTATCCGGGGTGGGAGTCACACCCCGGGCAGATCCGTGAGGGGATGGCCGAGTTCAGCGCCGCGCTCGACAACATCCATGACAAGTTCGCCAAGCCGG
>JAAZBY010000284.1 GCA_012513595.1 Chloroflexota bacterium | reverse complement strand
TCGCTAGTGCGTCCGATGTGCAGCCAGTCCCAGTAACCCTGTGAGCCCTTTACCTACCTGGGAGGGATACCATGGATCGCATGTCACGACGTGACTTCCTGAGGGTTTCCGCGCTCCTGTCGGCGGGCACCCTGGCCGCGGCCTGTACGCAGCCGGCCCCGCAGGCGGAACCGCCGGCCGCGACGCCAGCGCAGCCCGAACCGGCGGCCCCCGCTCAGCCCGCCGCCCCGACCCAGCCGGAGGCCAAGTACAGCGAGGCCCCCGTGCTGGCCGAGCGCGTCGCCAGCGGCGACCTGCCGCCGGTGGAAGAGCGCCTCCCTGAGAACCCCTTCGTCTGCCCGGTGCTCGAGTCGATCGGCAAGTACGGCGGCACCTGGCGCAGCGCCTTCAAGGGCCTGTCGGACGGCCCCGCCGTCACCTCCGTCAAGCAGCGCGGACCGCTCAACTTTACCGGAGATATCCTCCTGCAGCCCGATATCTGCGAGGCCTGGGATGTGAGCGATGACGCCCGCGTGTGGACCTTCCACATGCGCAAGGGGATGAAGTGGTCCGACGGCCACCCCCTCACCACCGCCGACGTCAAGTGGTACTGGGACCATCAGGTGAACAACCCCGAGCTGTCGCTGGTGATCCCCACCCGCTGGTCCACCGAGCAGGGCGGCAAGCGCACCCTCGCGGAGCTGGATATTGCCGACGACTTTACCTTCTCACTCACCTTTGCCCTGCCCAAGGTGCTGTTCGGCTATGACCTGGTCTGGCTCGGCGGGATCTGGACGCCCGGCCACTATATGGAGCAGTTCCACGCCGAGTTCACCCCCAAGGCGGAGCTGGACGCCAAGGTGGCCGAGGCCGGCCTGGGCTCTTGGACGGACCTGTTCAACGACCGCAACACCAACCACCTCAACCCCGAGCGGCCTTGCCTGGACGTCTGGGTGGCCAAGAACAGCCTCTCCGGCGACATGTTCGTCATGGAGCGCAACCCCTTCTTCCACCACGTAGACCCGGAGGGCCAGCAGCTGCCCTACCTGGACCGCGTGACCTACCGCTTCTATGAGACGGACGACGTCTTCCTGATGTGGATGCTCAGCGGCCAGGTCGATATGGCGGGCCGCTCGAACACCGCCGGCATCGCCGACCTGGCGCTGTACAAGGACCACGAAGCCGAGGGCTATTACGACATCCTGCCGGAGATGGGCAAGGGCGCGGGCCACGAGGGCTTCCAGATCAACCAGGCGCCCAAGAACCCGCGGCTGCGCCCGCTCTTCCAGGATCGGCGCTTCCGCATTGCCATCTCTGTGGCGCTGAACCGCGCAGAGATGAACGAGATCGTCTACGACGGCCTGGCCACCCCGCGGCAGTACTCGCCGATGGAGAGCTGCCCGCAGTTCTACCCCAAGCTCTCCAACGCCTACATCGAGTACGACCCCGAGGAGGCCAACCGCCTGCTCGACGAGGTCGGCCTCACCGAGCGGGACGCGGAGGGCTTCCGCAAGTGGAACGACGGCTCCGGCGAGACGCTCTCGCTCCTCATCGAAGGGCTGCGCGCCCCGGGCACCCAGGGCGAGGACCTGGTGCTGATGGCCATCAAGTACCTGGCCGACGTGGGCCTCAAGGAGGCCTACAAGTACGACGAGCGCAGCCTGTACGAGGAGCGCGTGGTCGCCAACGAGACCGAGATCGCCTACTGGGGCGCCGACCGTTCCATGCTGCCGGTCTATAACCACCAGCAGTTCACCGGCATCAACATGCAGCGCAACTGGGCCGGCGCCTGGGGCCTGTGGAAGAACAACCCCGACGACCCCAACGGCGAGGAGCCGCCTGACGACCACTGGATCAAGGAGATCTGGCGCATCTACTGGGACGAGGTCCTCCTCGAGCCCGACGAGCAGGAGCGCTTCCGCCTGTTCGAAAAGATCCTGGACATCCACGCCGAAGAGATCCCCATGGTCCACTTCCTGGGGCAGATGCCCTCGGTCGGCATCAAGCCGCGCATGATGCGCAACGTCCCCACACCGCTGACGTTGACCTACGAGTTCGGCTACACCTCCACGCTGTACGGGCACCAGTACTACTGGGAGGACCCGGAAAACCACGTCTGACGCGTGGCGCGCCGCGGCGACGGCGGGGCAGAGGCTACCCTCTGCCCCGCCGCTCTGTTTTGGGCCACTTGCCCGGCGGGCCCGCCGATGCCATAGTGGGGGGGCCGGCGCCGGCCGGCCCGGGTTGGGACGCCCTGCGAGCGCGGGGCACGAGTGTGTCGGGGAGAGTCACTATGTCGACCGGTCTAGAGCGGGTCCGCGCGGCATTGCGCGGCGAGCCCGGGGATCAGGTTCCCGTCGTACCGATCCTGCACACCATGGCGGCGCGCCTGGCGGGGGTACCCATCGGGCGCTTTGCTTCTGACGCGGCGCTGATGGCCCGCGCGGCCGTGGAGGCCTGGGAGCGGTTCGGCTACGATGGCCTGCAACTCACCCTGGGGGTGGCGGCGGAGGCCGAGGCGCTCGGCGCCCCCAGCGCCCTGCCCGATGACGGCCTGCCTGTGGTGACGGCGCCGCTCCTCCGTGAGCCCGCTGACCTGGCCCGCCTGCGCCCGCCCGACGTGTACGCCGACGGGCGCCTGCCCCTCTTCGCCGAGGCCGTCCGGCGGGTGGCCGAGGCGGCGGGCCAGGAGGCCTGGGTGGTGGGCACCATCCGCGGGCCGCTCCTGATGGCCGCCCAGCTGCGTGGCGTCGAGCAGCTGCTCATCGACCTCCTCGAGCGCCCAGCCTGGTGCGCGGAGTTGATGGCCTTTACGGCCGAGGTGGGGGCGGCCTTTGGGCGGGCCCTGGTGGAGGCCGGCGCCCACGCCATCGCCATCGGAGAGGCCACCTCTTCCCCCGACTTTATCTCGCCGCGGCTGTACCGCCAGCAGGTAGCGGCGCACCAGGCCCGCCTGGTCGGCGCCCTGCACGCCGCCGGCGCCGAGGCCGTCGTGATGCACATCTGCGGCCGGGCCCTGCCACTGGTGCCCGACGTGGCCGCCATCGGCTGCGACGTCATGGATATCGACGCCCAGGTGGACCCGGCGGCCGCCCTGGCCGTATCGGGGCGGATGGCGCTGCGCGGGAACATCGATCCAGCCGGCGTGCTCCTCTACGGGACGCCGGAACTGGTGGAGGAGAAGGTGCGTGCGGCGTTGGCCGCGGCGGGCAGGCAGGGGCGCTTTATCCTGAGCTCGGGGTGTGACGTGCCGCCCGATACCCCGCCG
>JAAZBY010000283.1 GCA_012513595.1 Chloroflexota bacterium | reverse complement strand
GTCGGGGCCTCAGGGACTGTCGTTGGCTCAGCGCCTGCGCCCACGGGAGCCGTAGGGGTTTCTGGGGTGGGCTCGGGTGATGGAGGGGTGCACGCGGCCAGCAGCGTCCCCGCGCCGATCAGAGTCGATGCACGCAGAAACTCACGACGTGTTAGCTCTGTCATAGTTACCTCATTCCTGGTCTGCAAGTCTATCAGTAGATTGACTGGTGGGAGCGGCTACTCACGAAGATACTGATTCTGTCCTCCTTCTGTCACGTTTCGGTGGCTGCGTCGCGGCGCCCCAAGGGCCAAGCGTCACGAGTGTCGGGCAGTGAGCAGGGCGGGGGCGTGTAGGCGGCCGGAGCAGCTAACGTGTTGGCATGCGTACAATATAACGGTATCGGAATCGGCTGTCAAACGTGGAAGGACACGCTTCCCAGCGGCGGCACTGCCGCGACGGCGATTCGTGAGGCTGACAGGGTTCTTCTTGCGGCGGGATGCAGAACGAAGGGCGCACTCCAGTCTCCGCACGGGCGAGGCAGATCGGGAGCCAGAGCAGCCGCGTCCGCAAGGGACTGCTGACCGACCGTCCATGGCCGCACAGCCACATCGCTACTACCGGGGAACTGCCCTGTACCTGCCGGTGGGGCGGGCCGCGCCTGCCTGCGGTTCCGAGGTGCTGGTGGCGTGCGTCGCTGAGCGTGGCGTCGTCTGACGGCGAGGAGCGCGTCGTTCCTCCGGCGACGCTGTCATGGGGGTGACGGCAGGCCGTCGGTGATGTTCCGCATGGATCGACGCAGTGTGCTTTACACTCCCCCTCCCACTCTGCTACAATGCCTGCGGCCTGGCCGTGGGGCACGGCCCAATCGTGTGCAGTGACGGCCAACTGATCTCCAGAGAGAGGTTCTGAGATGAACAAGAAGACGGTGCGAGACGTCAACTGGTCCGGGAAGCGGGCCCTGGTGCGGTGTGACTTTAACGTGCCGCTGGACAGCGCGCAGCGCATCACCGACGATCGACGCATTACCGAGGCTCTGCCGACCGTCAAGTATCTGATCGAGCACGGCGCCGTGGTGGTGCTCTGCTCGCACCTCGGCCGCCCCAAGGGCAAGCCACAGGACGACCTGCGCCTGGCGCCGGTGGCCGCGCGCCTTAGCGAGCTCCTCGGCAAGCCGGTGGCCATGCTCGGCGACTCGGTGGGTCCCGCGGTCGAGGCAGCGGTGAGGGCCGCCAAGCCCGGCGATGTGCTGCTCCTCGAGAACCTGCGTTTCCACGCCGAGGAGGAAAAGAACGTCACCGAGTACGCCAAGGCGCTGGCCAACCTCGGCGACGTCTATGTGAACGATGCCTTTGGCGCCGCACACCGCGCCCACGCCTCGACGGCGGGCGTGGCAGCCTTCCTGCCCGCGGTGGCCGGCTTTCTCATGGAGAAGGAACTGGACTTTCTGGGGGCGGCCCTCGAGAACCCCGGGCGTCCCTTCGTGGCCATCCTGGGCGGCGCCAAGATCTCAGACAAGATCGGCGTCGTCGAGAACCTGCTGGCCAAGGCCGACAGCCTGCTGATCGGCGGCGGCATGGCCAACACCTTCCTGAAGGCCAAGGGGTATGAGATGGGCGACTCGCTCGTCGAGGCCGACTCGGTCGCTATTGCCAAAGGCCTGCTGGAAACGTCGGGCCACCGCCTGGTGCTGCCGGTGGACGCCGTGGTCGCCGACCGCTTTGCCGCGGACGCCACGCACAAGGTCGTACCGGTCGACAAGGTGCAGCCCGGCTGGCGCATCCTCGATATCGGCCCCAAAACGGTGGCCCTCTATGCGTCACACATTGCCGGGGCCAAGACCGTGGTGTGGAACGGGCCGATGGGCGTCTTTGAGATGGATGCCTTTGCCGTGGGCACCTTTGAGGTGGCCAAGGCAGTGGCTGGATCGGGGGCGACGTCGATCATCGGCGGGGGAGACTCGGCGGCCGCGGTGGAGAAGGCCGGCCTGGCCGACCAGATCACCCACATCTCGACCGGCGGCGGCGCCTCGCTCGAGTTCCTCGAAGGCAAGGCGCTTCCCGGAGTGGCCGCCCTCAACGACAAGTAACGAACGTACCGCAGAGCGGGGTCGCGGTTCCTGCCTTGGCTGCACATCACGTGCCTGGCGTAGTGCAGCGGCCCCGCTTTGTGCGTGCTGTGGCCGGGACGGTCCAGGGCTCTCCGTACGGAGTGCGCCCTGGGCCCAGGTATGATCGATAGGGGCATCATGACAAGCATCCGACGGATTGGTGTTCTGACGAGCGGGGGAGACAGCCCCGGCTATAACGCCTGCATCCGCGCCGTTGTGCGCATGGCCATCGCCTACGGATGGGAGCCCTGGGGCGTGCGCAATGGCTTCGAGGGGCTGCTCAACGGAGACATGCAGGCCATGAACTCCCGCTCGGTGAGCAACATCATCGGGCGTGGCGGGACGATACTGGGCTCCTCCCGTTCGGAGGCCTTCCCCGCGCCGCGCGGGCAGCGCGAGGCGCTGCGGCACCTGAACGAGGCGGGCCTCGATGCCCTGGTAGTCATCGGCGGCGACGGGTCGATGCGCGGGGCGCTGGCCCTTGCCAGCCAGGGGTTCCCGACGGTCGGCATCCCGGGGACCATAGAGAATGACGTCTGCGGAACCGATCTCGCTGTCGGGGTCGACACGGCCATGAACACCGGGCTGGACGCTCTGGACCGCATCCGCGACACGGCCTCGTCGCAGGAGCAGGCCTTCCTCGTCGAGGTTATGGGCAAGCAGTCCGGCTATCTGCCCCTGATGATGGGCATCGCCGGTGGGGCAGAAATGGTCTGCATCCCGGAGGTGCCCTACACGGTCGAGGACGTCTCGCGCGAGGTGGCCGACGCCTACGTGCGCGGCAAGCGGCACTGTATCATCGTCGTGGGCGAGGGGGCCAGCCCCGGCGTCGTAGAAATCGCCGAGCGGCTGCGGGCCGACAGGCTACACACCGGGTTCGGGGTGCGGGTGTCTGCGCTGGGACATATCCAGCGGGGAGGCAGCCCCTCCGCGCAGGACCGGCTGCTGGCCACGCAACTGGGCGCCGCCGCAGTCGAGCAGCTACACGCCGGCCAGAGCGGCGTGATGGTGGGCGTGCTGGCGGGAGTCGTCAAGCCGACCGCGCTGGAGGAAGTGACGGCCGCGGTGCGGCGCGTTGACGAGGAGTACCTCGAGCTGGCGCACATCCTGGCGCGCTAGAGCCTCTGGGCGGGGGGTGCGCACCAGTGGCGTTCGTTTGGCCCCTCTCCGGCATGGTTAGGTTCTTTTACTCAAAGATGCTGCGGGTGCCTCGCACTGCCGTCGGGTGTCGTAAAGCGTTGACAGGCTGCGCGAAAGCCACTATAATGCCCCTATAACGCGGCTGAGACGGGGTGTCGTTGCGGCTCGTACTCCGTGGTGGTGCTCCGCGATCGGCGGCGCGACGACTCGGTGACCGCTCGGCACGCAGATAAGGAGGTGCAGGCAGAAGAAGACAGGGCAACCGAATGGTGCAGCATCGACGCTTCGCCGAGATTGGATCTCCTGTGCTCGCACGGATGAGAGATAGCAACCGCTCTGGCTGATGATGTTCCTGGACGCCCGTCTGCCGCTCCGCGGGAGAAGGGCTGCCAGCGTCGGCAGGGCATCCCGTGTCATGTAATTGGTGGCCTGGGAATGTGCTCTCGCACCCGAGAAGGAGTCTAGGGAGATGAAGACACGTGTGCTGCAGAGTTGCAGCATCCTGTTGGCCCTGTTGCTGGTCGCGGCGGCCTGTGTGCCCGTGACGGAGACCCCCGCCGCCCAGCCTGCTGCAGCCCCGGAAGCCGCCGCCCCCGAGGCGGCACCCGCTGCCGGCGGCGAGCTCCCACGGAACGAGACCGTGTACATCGGCGGGTTCCAGTGGGGCCCACCCACCACCTTCAACCCCATGGCCGGGTCCGTCAACTGGCCCGCCTCCGGTAACCAGAACCTCCTCTACGAGTCGCTGTACGCCTTCAACCTGTTGACGGGCCAGCTCGATCCCCTTTTGGCCAAGGAGCTGACCTTCACCGACCAGGGCACCGCCATCGTGGCCCTGCAGCCGGACACCAAATGGCAGGACGGCGAGGCGCTCACCACCGACGACATTCTCTTCACCTACGGGCTCGCCAAGGACAACCCGGACCTGCCGTTCAGTACCTTCTGGGACTATGTCTCAGATATGCAGGCCACGGCTGACCGGACGATCGAGCTCACGCTGAACCCAGAACGCGTCAACCCCGGCATGGTGCGCAACTATCTGTGCACGGTGCGCATCCTGCCCAAGCACGTCTGGGAAGCACGCGTGGGCGGCGAGGTGGCCATCTCGCAGTTTGTGGACACGGAACCAATCGGCTCCGGTCCGTATAAGGTGCTGGACTTTTCCGCTGAGCGCATCGCCGTCGAGCGCGACGACAACTACTGGGGCAAGGCGGTGTACGGCCTGCCTGTGCCCAAGTACGTCGTGCATCCCATCTTCAAGAGCAACGACGACGGCAACCTGGCGTTGCAGACCGGGGCGCTGGACCTGTCGCAGCAGTTCGTGCCCCAGATCTGGCTGATGTGGGAGGAGAAGGGCCAGCCGGTAGGCACCTGGTTCAAAGAGGAACCCTTCTATGTGCCCGGCGGCATCCCCTTCATGTTCATCAACCTGCACAAGCCCGGGCTGGAGAACCCGCTGGTGCGCCGTGCCATCGCCTATGCGATCAACTACCCGCTCATCGCCGCCACGGCCATGTCGCGCTACTCGGCGCCGGTGAGCAGCAGCCTGATCGTTCCCAAGGGCGGCGAAGACAAGTACTTTGACGCCGAAGCGATCAAGGCCAACGGCTGGGAGTACGATCCGGCCAAGGCGGTGGAGATCCTGGAGAACGAGCTCAAGGCCACCAAGGGCAGCGATGGCACCTACGTGCTGCCCGACGGCACGCGCCTGGGCCCCTGGAAGGTCATCTGCCCCTACGGCTGGACGGACTGGATGACGGCCCTGGAGGTCGTCGCCCAGAGCGCCAAGGAAGTAGGCATCGACATCAGCACCGAGTTCCCTGACTCGCCGGTGTGCTACTCCAAGACGCGGAACGGCGACTTTGACCTGACTCTCTTTAGCATCGCCGCGGCCACCCCTGCCTCTCCTTGGTTGCGCTTCCGCGACGTGCTGGATGATCGCGGCCTGCCCGAGTTCGGCACGCAGGCCTTCTGGAACTACTGCCGGTACTCAAACCCCGCCGTGTACGACCTGCTGGACCAGGCCGCCACCGAGACGGACGAGGCCACTCTGAAGGGTGTCCTCGGGGAGCTGGACAAGATCTACATGGCTGACATCCCCGGCATCGGCCTCATGTACCGGCCGCTGGAGTTCTATGAGTTCAACGAGAGCGTCTGGACGGGCTTCCCGACCTCGGAAGACCCCTGGGCCCCGCCGCAGCACCAGCATGCGGGCATTCGGGTGCTCTTTGGGATCAAGCTCAAGTGATCTGCGCCTGAGGCATTCGCAGGCGGCCCCCTGCGGGGCCGCCTGCGACGCACGGGCCAGGCCGCGGCGGTACGCATCGGCGCGCTCGGGCGCCTCTGACGGGGATGGTTGGTCGACATGACGCGGTTTCGACGCTACCTGCTGGGCAAGGTCTTCTGGTTCGCGCTCGCCTTCCTGGCGGCCCTGGTGCTGAACTTTATGCTGCCGCGCCTGATCCCGGGCAACCCTGTGGACGCCCTGGTGAGCACGATGGCCGCAGGGGGCACCCTTACCGGCGAATCGGCGCAGCGCCTCTACAATGCCTATATAGCCGAGTTCGGCCTGGACAAGCCGCTGAGTGCCCAGTTCGCCTACTATATCCGCAACCTGGCCCGCGGGGACCTGGGCGTCTCCTTCGGGCGTTCCCCGGCGCGGGTGCAGAACCTGATCGCTGAGGCCCTGCCCTGGACGCTGGCGCTGCAGGCGCCGGCGATCCTCAGCGGCTGGATCATCGGGAACCTTCTGGGTGTCCTCACTGCCTATCTGCGCGGCTGGCTGGACAGGGTGGTGTTCCCCATCGCGTTGTTTATTTCCAGCATGCCCTATTATTGCCTGGCTATCATCCTTCTCTATTTGCTGGCTGTGCATTGGGCAATCTTTCCGCCAGGCGGCGGATACTCCTATGCCCTGGCCCCCAGCATGACGTGGACCTTCTTCCGCTCTGCCCTGGAGCACTACTGGCTGCCCTTCCTTTCCCTGGTGCTGGTCTTTATCGGCGGCCAGGGAGTGGGCATGCGGGCCATGTCGATCTATGAGCTGGATGCGGACTATGTCCGCTACGCGCGCAGCCTGGGCGTGCCGCCGGCCCGCATCGTGGCCTACATCTTTCGTAACGCCATGCTTCCGCAGGTGACGGGCCTGGCTCTGGCGATCGGCTCGATGGTGGGCGGCGCACTGATCACCGAGATCGTCTTCTCTTACCCCGGGGTCGGCAGCCTGCTCTTTTCAGCCATCCGCCAGAATGACTATCCGGTAGTGCAGGGG
>JAAZBY010000282.1 GCA_012513595.1 Chloroflexota bacterium | reverse complement strand
TGGTCAAGGGCACCGCCAAGATCGGCGGGGTGGAAGCGTTCCGCGTCGAGGACATTCCCTATCTGCAGAGGATGGCCGAGGTGGTGCGCGGCAGCGCCGAGGCGGTGCGCGAGCAGCCCGTCCTGATCGGGTACGGGGAGGCCAAGAGCCCCCTGGTCATCGACGGGAACATGGCCGGGATCTTTATCGAGTACGTCAAGCGGGGGGTCCCGCAGTCGCTGGACACCATGCCTGCCGGCGGCACCACGGCGCCGGCCACCAGCGCCGGCACCCTCGCCCTCGGCCTGGCCGAGACGCTCGGGGCGCTCACCCTTGCCTATGCCATCGACCGCGACGCAGTGATCAGCCTGGACGTCTGCCCGACGCTGACGGCCATGGACAGCATGATCTTCCCATACTCGGGGGCCGACCGGCTGCCGCTGGTGACGGCGGCCATGCAGATGCTGGCCGACTACTACGGGCGGCCGGGGGGCTGCCACGGCGGCAAGACGGACGCCTGCCAGCCTGGCACGCAGGCAGGGATGGAGAAGGCGCTCTCGATACTGTTCCCGGTGCTGGCCGGCGCCACCGGCGTGGGCACCCTCGGACACCTGGAGAACGCCCTGACCTTCTCTTTCCAGCAACTGGTGATCGACGATGCCATCGCGGGGTACATCCGCCGCATGTTGACGGGTTTTGCCGTGAACGCGGAGACGCTGGCCTTTGACGTCATCCAGGAGGTCGGCATCGGCGGCAACTATCTCACCCACCCGCACACCGCCGAGAACTACCGCAAGGAGTTCTTCCTCTCCGACCTGGTCGAACGCCTGCCCTGGGCCGCCTGGGAGGCGCAGCCTTCCCGCGGCATGGAGGCCCGCGCGGCAGACAAGGCGCGGCGCCTGCTGTCTCAGGACCGCCCCAGGCCGCTTGACGCCGCCCAGGAGCGCGAGATCGACGCGATCGTGGCGGCCGCCTCCCGCGAGCTGGCCTGAAACGTCGCTACCATCGGCGCACAACCTCCCAGCACCCCGCCGGACCTTGGGCCGGCGGGGTGCTGAGTTTGACGCGCCTTCCGGAGCGCGGTATAGTGGCCTGCAGACGGGCGGCACCGGAGGCTAGGGCTGAGCGACGGACAACGGTCGACTCTGCCGTTGCCCCAGGGCGCCCGTGCATGTCGGACCACTTGGTCCGGACTTATTGCTAGGTCGTTGTAGGAGAGGAGTTTCATGCAAAGCCTTTCTCGCCGAGATTTTTTGCGCGTGTCTGGGCTGGCAGCAGCGGCTACCGTCGCAGCAGCCTGTGCGCAGAACGCCCCGGCCCCTGCTGCAGAGCCCACCGCAGCACCGGCCACCGCGGCACCCGCCGCTCCGGAGGCTACGGCGGTTCCCGCTGAGGCCCCGTCCGCATATAACGAGGCGCCCGTGCTCGCTGAGCGCGTCGCCGCTGGCGAGCTGCCTGTCGTCGACGAGCGCCTGCCCGAGAACCCCCTGGTCATCGAAGGCCTTGACGGCATCGGCAACTATGGCGGCACCTGGCGCATGGGCAAGCGCGGCCAGTCTGACACGACCGCCCAGGGCTACATCACCAGCCGTGGCCTGCTCAAGATCGACCACAACCTGGGCATCGTCAACGGGATGGCCGACTCCTGGTCGGTGAGCGACGACGGCACCGAGTGGACCTTTACCCTGCGCAAGGGGCTCAAGTGGTCCGACGGCGCGCCGCTGACCACCGAGGACTTTCGCTTCTACTATGAGGATCTCATCCTCAACGAAGAGTACACCGCAGCCGTGCCGGTGCAGCTGGCCAGCGTTATCGACGGCAAGCGCGTCCCGGCCGAGTTCGCCGTCGAGGACGACATCACGTTCTCGTACAAGTTCGCCCGCCCGAACGCGCTGTTCCTCTATTACGGCAGCGTGATCACGAACATTGCGGCGTCCCCGGCGCACTTCCTGAAAGAGTTCCACCCCGAGTATGGCGACAAGGATGCCATCGCCGCGGTTATCGCTGCGAACGACTCCTGGGACGACTGGACCCACGTGATGACCGACAAGGACAACGTGTTCGTCACGCCGGAAAGGCCGACCCATACTCCCTGGATCAACACCAACGTGTGGTCCGACGAGTACGTCGTGCTGGAGCGGAACCCCTTCTTCTGGGAAGTGGACACCGCCGGCAATCAGCTGCCGTACATCGACAAGCTGACCTACCGCGACTTTACCGACACCGAAGTCTACGTGATGTGGTGCGTTAACGGCGAGATCGACTGCCAGGGCCGCCACTCTGGCGACTTTTTCAACTACACGGTGCTCAAGGAAGGCGAGGCCAACGGCGGCTATGCCGTGCAGGTCTGGCGACGGACCGCCGTCCAGGGTGTGGCCCCCAACCACACCACCAAGAACGCCCGCGTGCGCGAGTTCTTCCAGGAGCGCGATGTGCGCATCGCCCTCTCGCTGTCGATCGACCGCGAGGAGATCCGCGAGCTATTGCTGGACGGCTTTGGCCGCAGCACGCAGTACGGGCCGCCCGAGGATTCGCCCTACTACTCCGAGAAGCTGGCCAACGCCTACATCGAGTACGACCCGGACCGTGCCAACGAACTGCTGGACGACCTGGGCTACTCCGAGCGGGACGCCGAAGGCTACCGACTGTGGAAGGACGGCTCTGGCGAGGTGATCTCCTGGGTCATGCTCGCGGGTGACCAGGAAGCCAGCCCCACCATCCTCTTGCTGACGGACTACTTTAAGGCTATCGGCCTGAAGATGCTCTACCGCGGCGCGGACCGGTCGCTGCGGCAGCAGATGCACAAGGCCAACGAGGCGGAGATGGGCCTGTCACCCATGGACCGCAACCTGGTGCCCCTGGCTGACCCGCAGATCTGGACGGCCCGCACCGGCACCGACAGCGACAAGTCCTGGTCGGCTGCCTGGACGGCCTGGTACCTGAACCCGACCGATCCCATCGCCGAAGAGCCGCCCGCGGACCACTGGGTGCGGACGCTGTACGCCAACTGGGAGAAGCTCCAGGAGACTGCCGATCCGGACGCCCAGAAGGCGCTCTTTGGCGAGATCCTCGACATCTGGGCCGAGGAGATCCCCTGCATCGGCCTGTACGGCGATGAGCCCCGCCTGATCGTGGTCAAGAACGGCTTCAAGGGTATCCAGGAAGGCTACCCGTACGACTGCTGCGCGACCAACTATGAGGCGATCATCGACGACGCCACCTGGTACTGGGACGATCCGTCCCAGCACATGGACTA